>NZ_CAXTHO010000006.1:0-46328 GCF_964244015.1 uncultured Amnibacterium sp.
GGCAAGTTCGGCGGCGGCGGGTACGCGGTCTCCGGCGGCCTGCACGGCGTCGGCAGCTCGGTCGTCAACGCCCTGTCCCACAAGCTCGACGTCGAGGTGCGCCGACAGGGCCACGTCTGGCGGCAGTCCTACACGGACGGCGTGCCCGACGCACCGCTCGTGGAGAACGAGGCCTCCGACAGCACCGGCACGACCCTCACCTTCTGGCCCAACGCCGACATCTTCGAGACGACGGAGTTCGACTACGAGACCCTCCGGACCCGGTTCCAGCAGACGGCGTTCCTGAACAAGGGTCTGACGATCGCGCTCACCGACGAGCGATCCACCGCACCGGTCGACGGCGAGACCGAGGCGCCGGAGGTGCGCGCGCACGTCTTCCGCTACGACCGCGGCCTCGTCGACTACGTCGAGTACCTGAACAAAGCCAGCGCCAAGAAGGCCGAGCCCGTCCACGACTCCGTGATCGCGTTCGAGTCGGAGGACAAGGAGCGGGTCATGGCGCTCGAGGTCGCCATGCAGTGGACCGGCTCCTACACGGAGAGCGTGCACACCTTCGCGAACACGATCAACACCCACGAGGGCGGCACGCACGAGGAGGGCTTCCGGGCCGCGCTGACCGGGCTCATCAACCGGTACGGCCGCGACAAGGGCTTCATCAAGGACAAGGACGAGAACCTGACGGGCGACGACGTCCGCGAGGGCCTCACCGCCGTCATCTCCATCAAGCTCGGCGAACCGCAGTTCGAAGGGCAGACGAAGACCAAGCTGGGCAACACCGAGGCGAAGCCGTTCGTGCAGCGCGTCGTGACGCAGGAGCTGACGCACTGGTTCGAGTCGAACCCGAACCAGGCGCGGGACATCGTGCGCAAGGGCATCCAGGCGATGACGGCCCGGCTCGCGGCGCGGAAGGCGCGCGACGCGACCCGGAAGACGGCGCTGGACCGCGCCTCCATGCCGGGCAAGCTCAAGGACTGCCAGACGCGGGACGCGTCGAAGGCGGAGATCTTCCTCGTCGAGGGGGACTCGGCCGGCGGCTCGGCCGTGCGCGGTCGGAACCCCGAGACGCAGGCGATCCTGCCGCTGCGCGGCAAGATCCTGAACGTCGAGAAGGCTCGGCTCGACAAGGCGCTCGGCAACGCCGAGGTGCAGGCGATGATCACGGCGTTCGGCTCCGGCATCGGCGAGGACTTCCTCCCCGAGAAGGTCCGTTACCACAAGATCGTGCTGATGGCGGATGCCGACGTCGACGGCCAGCACATCACGACGCTGCTGCTGACGCTGATCTTCCGGTTCATGCGGCCGCTGATCGAGCTCGGCTACGTCTACCTCGCGCAGCCGCCGCTGTACCGCCTGAAGTGGAGCAACGCGAAGCACGACTACGTGTTCAGCGACCGGGAGCGCGACGCGCTGCTCGCCGACGGCCTCGCCTCCGGCAAGCGCATCCCGAAGGAGAACGGCGTCCAGCGCTACAAGGGGCTCGGTGAGATGGACTTCACCGAGCTGTGGGAGACCACGATGGATCCCGAGACGCGGACCCTGCGCCAGATCACCCTCGAGGACGCCGCGGCTGCCGACGAGGTCTTCGCGACGCTGATGGGCGAGGACGTCGAGTCCCGCCGCAACTTCATCCTGCAGAACGCGAAGGACGTCCGCTTCCTCGACATCTAGCAGTCCTCCTCCTCCCGCTGGTCTCGAGGCCGCTTCGCGGCACCTCGACCGGCGGGAGGAGGACCAGACCCTCTTCCGCTGGTCGAGGTGCGAGCGCAGCGAGCCTCGAGACCAGCCTCACCGAATAGGACCCATCCATGGTTGACAACATCGAGCAGGTCGACCTGCAGCTCGAGATGCAGCGGTCGTACCTCGACTACGCGATGAGCGTGATCGTGGCGCGGGCGCTGCCCGAGGTGCGGGACGGTCTGAAGCCGGTGCACCGCCGCGTGATCTACGCGATGTACGACGGCGGCTACCGCCCCGACCGCGGTTTCTCGAAGTGCGCGCGCATCGTCGGCGACGTCATGGCGCAGTTCCACCCGCACGGCGACTCGGCCATCTACGACACGCTCGTCCGCCTCGTGCAGGACTGGAGCCTCCGCTACCCGCTCGCGCTCGGGCAGGGCAACTTCGGCTCGCCCGGCAACGACCCGGCGGCCGCACCGCGGTACACCGAGACCAAGATGGCGCCGCTCGCCATGGAGATGGTCCGGGACATCGACGAGGACACCGTCGACTTCCAGCCCAACTACGACGGCCGGACGCAGGAGCCGGTCGTGCTGCCGGCGCGGTTCCCGAACCTGCTGGTGAACGGCTCGGCCGGCATCGCGGTGGGCATGGCGACGAACATCCCGCCGCACAACCTCCGCGAGGTGTCCGCCGCCGCGCTGTGGGCGCTCGACCACCCCGACGCGACCCGCGAAGAGCTGCTCGCCGGGCTGATGGAGCACGTCAAGGGACCCGACTTCCCGACCCACGCCACGATCCTCGGTACCCGCGGCATCACCGACATGTACCGCACGGGCCGCGGGTCGATCACGATGCGCGGCGTCGTCAGCGTGGAGGAGCTGCAGGGTCGCACCTGCCTCGTCATCACCGAGCTGCCGTACCAGGTCAACCCCGACAACCTCGCCGACAAGATCGCGACGATGGTCAAGGAGGGGCGGATGTCCGGCATCGCCGACATCCAGGACCACACCTCCGGCCGCACCGGCCAGCGCCTCGTGATCGTGCTGAAGCGCGACGCAGTGGCGAAGGTGGTGCTGAACAACCTCTACAAGCACACCGAGCTGCAGCAGAACTTCGGTGCGAACATGCTCGCGCTGGTCGACGGTGTGCCCCGCACGCTCGCGCTCGACGGCTTCATCTCCGCCTGGATCGAGCACCAGCTGGAGGTCATCCAGCGCCGCACGGCCTACCGCCTCCGGAAGGCCGAGGCCGATGCGCACATCCTGCGCGGCTACCTCAAGGCCCTCGACATGCTCGACGAGGTCATCGCCCTCATCCGCCGGTCGCCGACGCCTGACGACGCCCGCACGGGTCTGATCGACCTGCTCGACGTCGACGAGGTGCAGGCGAACGCCATCCTCAGCCTGCAGCTGCGGCGCCTCGCCGCGCTGGAGCGGCAGCGGATCATCGACCAGGCGGCCGAGCTCGAGCGGCTGATCGCCGACTACAAGGACATCCTCGCGAAGGTCCCGCGTCAGCGCGCGATCGTGGCGGAGGAGCTGACCGAGATCGTCGACCGCTTCGGCGACGACCGCCGCACCCGGATCCTGCCGGGCTACGACGGCGAGATGAGCATCGAGGACCTCATCCCGGAGGAGGAGGTCGTCGTCACCGTCACCCGCGGCGGCTACATCAAGCGCACCCGGACCGACCAGTACCGGTCGCAGCGCCGAGGCGGGCGCGGCGTGCGCGGCGCTCAGCTGCGCGCCGACGACGTCGTCGAGCACCTGTTCGTCACCTCCACCCACCACTGGCTGCTCGTCTTCACGAACGCCGGCCGGGTGTACCGGGTGAAGACCTACGAGGTGCAGGAGAGCGCGCGCGACGCGAAGGGCCAGCACATCGCGAACCTGCTCGCGATGCAGCCCGACGAGCGGGTCGCCCAGATCCTCGACATCCGCGACTACACGGTCGCGCCCTACCTGGTGCTCGCCACCCGCAGCGGGCTGATGAAGAAGACGGCGCTCGCCGAGTACGACACCAACCGCACCGGCGGCATCATCGCGATCAACCTGCGTGACGACGACGAGCTGATCCAGGCGCTGCTCGTCGAGGACACCAGCGACGTACTGCTCGTGTCCCGCAAGGGGATGTCGATCCGGTTCACCGCCTCCGACGACGCCCTGCGACCGATGGGTCGCAGCACCTCCGGTGTCATCGGGATGCACTTCCGCGGCGACGACCAGCTGCTCGCGGCCCGAGTCGTCTCGGACGAGGGCTTCGTGTTCGTCGTCACCGAGGGCGGCTTCGCCAAGCGGACCGCCGTGGACCAGTACCGGCTGCAGGGCCGCGGCGGCCTCGGCATCAAGGTCGCGAAGCTGCAGGAGGCGAGGGGCGACCTGGCCGGCGCGCTGATCGTCGACGAGACCGACGAGGTGCTCGTCGTGCTCGAGAGCGGCAAGGTCGTCCGCTCGAACGTGGCGGACGTTCCTGCGAAGGGCCGCGACACGATGGGCGTGGTCTTCGCACGCTTCGCCGAGAGTGACAGAATCATCGCGATTGCCCGGAACAGCGAGACGACCGTGGAGGCGCACGCAGATGAGCTCGGTGAAGAGCCCCAGCCGCCCGTCGGAGACGGGCCAGAAGGGGAGCGTGGCTGACAAGCTGTCCGACCGCTCGCCCCGTCCGTCCGCGGCGAAGCAGGTACGGCTGAAGCTCGTCTACATCGATTTCTGGTCGGCCGTGAAGTTCTCCTTCCTCATCGCCGTCGCGATCGGGATCGTGATCTTCGTCGCGGTACTGCTGATCTGGACGGTGCTCGCCTCCACCGGCGTGTTCGACCAGATCTCGACCCTGCTGAAGGACGTCTCCGGCTCGGACACCCTCACCGTCAGCAACGTCATCTCGTTCGCGCAGGTGATGGGCTTCACCCTCGTCATCGCAGCACTCAACGTCGTCGTCGGCACGGTGCTCGGCGCGATCGCCTGCGTGCTCTACAACCTCTCCGTGAAGATCACCGGCGGCATCCTCGTCGGATTCAAGAACGGCTGACGCCTCTGATACCCTCGTCCGCGGCCTTCGGGCCGGAGGGGGCTATAGCTCAGGCGGTTAGAGCGCTTCGCTGATAACGAAGAGGTCCCAGGTTCAAGTCCTGGTAGCCCCACGTGCCTATGGTTTTGGATCCGCGGGCGGATCCAAAACTGTGCCGTACCGGCGCGCTGGACGCGCGCTCGGCTGACGGCGCTTCGCACGTCGGGAACGCTTCGCTTGATGGCGCTTCGCGCATGGGGCGCGCGCGTGGATCGCAGTTAAGCTTCTTCTGTTTCGTTCGGGGGCTTAGCTCAGTTGGTAGAGCACCTGCTTTGCAAGCAGGGGGTCAGGGGTTCGAATCCCCTAGTCTCCACTCGGTCTGAATCCCGAAGACCCGTCGTGTCGTAGGACGCTCAGGCGGTCGCGAGTTCCTTCCGTACCGCGTCTGCGGTTCGGTCGACCGATGACCGCGACAGTGTGAGCAGCGACAGCACCTCGGACTGACGGCGGTCGGAGGAGTCGTTCCAACGCACGAGGTCGTACGCGCGGGCGGCCGTGACGCCGGGCGGCGTGCTCCAGTCGCCGGACGGGCCTCCACCGTGCAGGACGTTCCACATCGTGCCGATCGCCCGCTGCGCGACCGGGCCGGTGATGCTGCCGGGCAGTGCTTCGATCGCGACCGCGGCGACGAGGCAGGCGCGCTCGGCCTGCTCGCCGTCGTGCGCGCGGAGTGTGCCGACGTGCAGCTGCACGCCCTGGTCGTCGATCGTCGTGAACCACGCGTCCTGCACCCAGCCCTGCGCGAGGCGGTCATGCGCCCGCAGCAGCAGAGCGTCGACCGCGTCGAGTCGTGCGAGTCGGGCACCCAGCCGATCGATGCGCTGCAGACGACGGCGGTCGCGCCACCGGGTCCGAAGTCCGACCGGGGAGACGACGGTCTGCTGGAGAAGCGAGTCGGGCATGGATGAAACCCCTATCGACGGCGAGCGATAGAGGGAATTTTTCTCATCGACCTGGACTGCGGCTGTGGATTCCGCTCGTCGGGGCGCGCGGAGTGGCAAAACCTCGACGACACCCCGCATTCGCGTCTCGCACCTCGGGGTGTCGCTGAAGTCTCCGGATCCGCGAAGGCTCCACGAGCCTCAGATCACGCCGTCGGTGAGGCCGTTCGGGGTGCCGAACCGGTGCGCGGTGATGCTGATGGACTGCTCGCGCAGGAACGGCAGCAGCTCGAGTCGGCCGGCCGTCGTCACCTCGCCGGGCCAGATCGCGAGATCCGGATCGCCGCCCGCCGCCTCCAGCAACTCGGAAGCGGAACCGCTCACGAGCCGCACGCGGCCGGTCAGCACCGGCTCGGCGTCGACCCGGTGCGGTACCGCCAGGTCGTCGAGCGCCCGCGACAGCGCCTCGGGCAGCGCTGCTGCAGCGACGACGGTGATCGGGGCACCCGCCCGCGTCGCGGCTGCGACGACTCGGAGGACGGCTCCCGGCTCGGCGTCGATCGCAGCGCGGACGGTGACGGGGACGGCGCGGTACCGGAGGAGGTTCCGCTCGACGCCGAGCCCTGCCAGTTCGCGGGTCGATCCGAACTCGTCCTGCCAGGCCGCCTGGTCGCTCGCCGCACCGGCGGACACGAACGAGCGCGCGTCGTCCCCGAACGCCGACGCGGTGCGGACGACACGGGCCACCTTCGGGTCGAGGCGTGCGGTCGCCGGCGCGGCGTCCTCGCTGCGCAGCCACGACCCGAACCCGATGAGGTAGCTCGGGCCGCCCGCCTTCGTCCCCGTACCGACGGACGAGCGCTTCCAGCCGCCGAACGGCTGCCGCCCGACGATCGCCCCCGTGGTACCGCGGTTCACAAAGAGGTTGCCCGCCTCGACGCCGTCGATCCAGCGACCGATCTCATCCGGTTCCAACGACTGCAGCCCCGCGGTGAGCCCGAATTCGACCTCGTTCTGGATCGCGATCGCCTCGTCGAGGTCGGTCGCCGTCATGATGCCGAGCACCGGGCCGAAGTACTCGGTCAGGTGGTAGGCGGAGCCGCGGCGGACCCCGGTGCGGATCCCGGGCGTCCACAGCCGGCCCTGCCGGTCGAGCTTCCTGGGCTCGAGCAGCCAGCGCTCCCCCGCGCCGAGGGTGGTCAGACCCTCCAGCAGCTTCCCGCCCGCCGGCTCGATGAGCGGACCCATGCGGGTCGTGGAGGTCCATGGCGCCCCGACCTCGAGTGAGCCGACCGCGTCCACCAGCTGACCGACGAACCGCTTCGACGTCGCGACCGGTCCGACCAGGATCGCCAGGCTGGCGGCGCTGCACTTCTGGCCCGCGTGGCCGAACGCGCTCACGACGAGATCCTTCACCGCGAGGTCGAGATCGGCGGAGGGGGTGATCACCATCGCGTTCTCCCCGCTCGTCTCGGCGAGGATCGGCAGGTCGTGGCGGAAGTCCCGGAACAGCCGAGCGGTCTCCCACGCCCCGGTCAGCACGACCAGGTCGATCGTCCGGTCGGCGACCAGCCGAGGGCCGAGGCCGCCTTCGTCGACCTGCACGAGGGTCAGCACGTCGGTCGGCACCCCGGCGGCCCAGAGCACCTCCGCCAGCACGGCCCCGCAGCGGCTCGCCGGCCCCGCGGGCTTCAGCACGACGCCGCTGCCGGCGGCCAGGGCGGCGAGCACGCCGCCTGCGGGGATCGCGACCGGGAAGTTCCAGGGAGGCGCCACGAGGGTGAGCGCGGCGGGCACGAACCGCGCCCCGCCGACCTGCTCGAGCTCGGTCGCCCGGCCGGCGTAGTACCGGGCGAAGTCGATCGCCTCGCTCACCTCCGGGTCCGCCTGATCCATCGTCTTCGCGGCCTCGCCGACCATCACCTCGACGAGGAGGCCCCGCGCCGCTTCGAGCGCGTCGCCCGCTCGTTCGAGGATCGCGGCGCGCTCGGCGGCCGGTCGCCGACCCCACTCGCGGCCCGCCGCGCGCGTCGTCGTCAGTAGCGAATCCAGCACCGCGGGATCGCTGACCGTGTGCTCGGCGAGTGTGCGGACACCCGCATCGGAGCGTGCCGCCCGATCGAGGATCGCCGTGGCCCATGCCCGGTGCGCGGGTACGGCGGGGTCCGTGTCCACCGCGTTCCGGAACGGCGATCCGGATCCGGTCGCCGTCGCGATGCGCGGCACGCGGTGCGTCAGCGGAACCGCGGTGCCGAGTCGCCCCATCGATTCCGCGAAGCGGTCGCGCTCGCGGATGAACAGGCGCTCGCTCGAGGCGAGGTCGAACACGCTGGACATGAAGTTGTCATCGCTCGCGCCCTCCTCCAGCCGACGGACGAGGTACGCGATCGCGACGTCGAACTCGTGCGGATGGAGGACGGGCGTGTACACCAGCAACCCGCCGACGTCCTTGCGGACCGCCTCCGCCTGCCCGGTGGCCATCCCCAGCAGCATCTCGAACTCGACCGCGTCGCGCACGCCGCGCTCGCCGGCGAGCAGCCAGGCGTGGGCGACGTCGAAGAGGTTGTGGCCGGCGACGCCGATCTGCACCGCGTCCGTGCGCTCCGGCCTCAGCGCCCACTCGAGGACGCGCTTGTAGTGGGTGTCGCTCTCGACCTTCTCGTGCCACGTGGCCAGCGGCCAGTCGTGGACGGCGGCCTCCACGCGCTCCATCGGCAGGTTCGCGCCCTTCACGAGCCGTACCTTCACGGGCGCGCCGCCGCGGGCCCGCCGGTCGGCACTCCATGCCTGCAGACGCATCATCGCGGGCAGCGCGTCCGGCAGATATGCCTGCAGGACGATGCCCGCGCGGTGGTCGAGGAACCGCGGGGCGTCCAGGATCCGCTGGAACACCGCGATGGTGAGGTCCAGGTCCTTGAACTCCTCCATGTCGAGGTTGATGAAGGTCCCGGTGCGCCGGGCGGCCTCGTACAGCGGCGTCAGCCTGCCGACTACGTCATCGACGGCCGCGTCGAAGGCCCATGGGGCGTGCGGAGCGACCGCGGCGGACACCTTGATGGAGACGTAGTCGACGTCCGGCCGCTCGATCAGCGCGAAGGTGCCCGCGAGGCGGCGGTCCGCCTCCTTCTGCCCCAGCACCGCTTCGCCGAGCAGGTTCAGGTTGAGCCGTACCCCTCGCGACCGGATCCGGGCGATCGTCCGGCCGAGCCGCGCAGGGGTGGCGTCGATCACCAGGTGGTCGACCATCCGCCGCAGCGCGATCCGCGCCAGGGGAACGACGACCCAGGGCAGGAGCGGCGCGGTGAGACCGCCGACGCGGACGGCGAGCCGGAGCGGCAGCGGGAGGAAGCGGGGGACGTCGGGCGCGAGCGAGGCCAGCCGACGAGCCGCCGCGCGCAGATCCTCCGGCCGCACGACGCCGTCGACGAAGCCGACCGTGAAGGCGAGTCCTTTCGGATCGCGGAGCACGCCGGCCAGGCGGGCCGCCGCCGCATCCGTGGGCGCGTCGGCGGCTTCCGCCAGCCATCGCCGGACCAGGGACTCGACCTGATCGATCGAGGAGGCCGGCCCCGTGGAGGAGCTGGGCGCGACCGCTGATCCGCTCATGCAGGCAGTATCCGTCTGACGATGCGTCGGGAACGGTGATGAACCGTCACGAGTACCGCTCCGACTGCTGAACGAGCCGGCGGAACACGGGACCCTCGCGGCGGCGCTGAACCCAGTCCGTCGTCCGTCGCGAGACGACGAGGAGGACAGGCCGCAACGGCCGGTCCCCCTCGTCAGGCTCTTCGAGTGGTCAGCTCGTGGTCTCGGTGTCCTCGTCGGCGACCCAGAGGTCGTCGTCCGCACGGAGCGTCTGCCACACGGCGTACCCGATCCCGACGAGCAACCCGACGCCCAGCAGGATGCCGAGCACCCCGCCGACGCCGATGCCCTGCTTCGTGCCGGTCGCCTTGGCGACCTGCTTCGACCCCTGCTTCGCGGCCACCGAGCCTGCCGCGGCGGCGGCCTTGAGCTTGACGCCCGCCTTCGCCTCCGACTTGTAGCCGGACTTCGTCACCGACGCGAGCTTGTCCGTCACCTTCGTGCCCTGCTTCGCGACGGTGTCAGGAAGACCGAGTCGTTCGCCCGCCTCCCCGGCTAGGGCGACCGCTGCCACAGCCGCACTCGAGACCGCGGGGATGAAGAGTCCGGACAGCGCGTCCTTGGTCGTCGATGCGGCGTAGGTTCCGGCAGCCTTTCCCGCCTTGCCCACCGCCGGAGCGACCTTCTCCGCGACCAGCGTCGTCGCGCCGGGAACGGCCTTGCTCAGGCCGTCCTTGGCGAAGCCCTGCACGTGGGGCAGCGCGTCGCGCCCGACGGAGTTCGCGCGCGTCAACAGCGCCTGCTGGTCGCTCCAGAGACGCTGAGCGTCCTTCTTCAACCGCTTCACCTGCTTCTTCGTCGAGACCATTCGCGCGCTCCTCTGCGTCATCGTGGGACGCCGACGAGAACGTCGACGCAGTGGTGATCATCCTTTCATCGAGTGCGCTGCGTACGACCTGACAGTCGCCGAACAGGCGGTGGGCGTCGCGGGATCGGCCGGCGGCTGGACGAGTGCTTGGACCCCGCTGAGCACGTGGTCCCCAGCGCGAGCAGACGGCGTGTCGATGCCAGACTTGCAGGATGCCCGACGTCACCGCGACCGCCGTCCTTCACACCACGCAGGGGGACATCACGGTCAACCTCTTCGGCCTGCACGCTCCCAAGACTGTAAGGAACTTCATCGGTCTCGCCACCGGCGAGCTGCCCTGGCGCAACCCCTCCACCGGTGCGGAGGAGACCGGTCCCCTCTACAAGGACCTCGTGTTCCACCGGATCATCCCGAACTTCATGATCCAGGGCGGCGACCCGCTCGGCACCGGAACGGGTGGACCCGGGTTCGAGTTCGACGACGAGATCGCGCCCGACCTGGACTTCCGCAAGCCGTACATCCTCGCGATGGCCAATGCCGGCAAGCGCGGCGGGCGGGGTACGAACGGCTCGCAGTTCTTCATCACCACCGCCGCGACCACCTGGCTGCAGGGCGCCCACACGATCTTCGGTGAGGTCGCGGACCAGGCGTCGCGCGATGTGGTCGACGCGCTGGGTGCCGTGCCCACGGACCGATCCGACCGGCCGGTCGAGCCCCAGGTGCTGACGAGCGTCGACATCCGCCAGGGCTCCTGAGGCGCCGGTGAGCGACGCCCGCGCCGACCTCCGACGCGTCTGGCGCAGGTCGGCGCGATACCGTCCGCAGACCGCGACGGGTTGGATCGCCGTCGTCACGATCGCGGCGTACGTGGTCCAGCTGGCGAGCGGCGCGAGGCTGGAGCAGGCCTGGCAGTACGCCGCCGCCTACTCGCTGCCCTCCACCGGCATCCCGTTCGAGCCGTGGCGGATGCTCACCTCCGCGCTGCTGCACCAGCCGATCTCGATTCCCGGATCGGTGATCGGCATCACCCACATCGCGTTCAACATGATCGCCCTCGTCTCCTTCGGGCGGGCACTCGAGCGGGTCATCGGCGCACCGCGGCTCGTCGCGATCTACGTGCTGGGCGCGCTCGGCGGGTCGGTCGGTGTGCTGTTCGCGTCGTTCTTCGGCCTGATCTCGGTCGGCACCGCCGTGTTCGGTGCCTCCGGCGCGGTGTTCGCCGTGCTCGGGGCGGTGGCCGTCGTGCAGCGGCGGCTCGGTATCGACGTGCGCTCACTCGTCGTGCTCATCGCGATCAACCTCGCGCTCGGCTTCGTCGTCAGCGGCATCGCCTGGCAGGCCCACGTCGGCGGCCTGATCGTCGGTGCGGCCACCGGATGGCTGTTCGTCGCGAACCGGGGTCCGCGCCGCGACCGTCGGGCCCGGTTCGGTGCCGCTGCGATCACCGCCGTGCTGCTCGCGCTGGCGCTCGTCCCGGCCGCCGTCGTCTGAGGGCGTCCACCCGGCGGGTCCCTCCTCCACGGCCCGTCCACGCAGTTATCCACAGGTTTGTGCACCGTGTGGAGAATCACAGGCGTGTGTTTCGCCGGTGTGCGAGGAGGTCAGCGCCACCAGAGCGTCATGAGGAACCCGACGAATGCGATGCCGAAGCCGATCAGGATGTTCCAGCTCGACTGCTCGGGGGCGAACGGGATGGGCAGCGTGCCGCTGGAGATGTAGAAGACGACGATCCAGAGCAGGCCGAGCAGCATGAACCCGAACATGATGGGCTTGAACCAGACGGGGTTGGCACCGTCGCGGGTGGCCAGGCGGTCCTCCCGACGCACGGGAGAGGTCTTCACACGGGCCATGGCCGACAGCGTACCGGCCGCACCGCTTCGAGGCGGGGTCCGCGGTGCGTAGGATCACGAGGATGACCAAGGTCCTCGTGGTGGACAACTACGACAGCTTCGTCTACACGCTGAACGGCTACCTCCGTCAGCTGGGCGCGCAGACGGACGTCGTCCGCAACGACACCGTGGCGGTCGACGAGCTGTCCGAGCGGATCCGCAGCTACGACGGCGTGCTCGTCTCCCCCGGTCCCGGCAAGCCGTCCGACGCGGGTGTGTCGATCCCGATCGTGCACGCGGCCGTCGCGGCCGGCGTGCCGCTGATCGGCGTGTGCCTCGGGCATCAGGCGATCGCGGAGGCGTTCGGCGGCGTCGTGACCAACGCCGAGGAGCTGATGCACGGCAAGACCTCTCGCGTGGTGCACGACGACAGCCCCATCTTCGAGGGTCTGCCCGACACCTTCACCGCGACCAGGTACCACTCCCTCGCCGTCGTCGATGGCACCGTGCCGCCCGAGCTCGCGGTCACGGCGCGGACTGAGGGCGGCGTGATCATGGCGCTGCAGCATCGCGACGCGCCGGTGTACGGCGTGCAGTTCCACCCGGAGTCCGTCATGACGGAGGGGGGCCACCGGATGCTCGCCAACTGGCTGGCCGTCGTCGGCGACCCGGACGCGGTACGGAAGGCCCAGGGGCTGAGCCCCCGCATCGCCCAGCAGTGATGGCTGCGCCGCCGCCGCTGCGGCGCAACTGCCATACCGACGGGCCTGAACGGCCCTTCGGCTGACGGCGGTGTACCGGCTGGGGCCTGCGTCGGCTACCCGGCGGTGGGGGAGTCGGTGGGGGTCGGCTCGCTCGGGTCGGTCGAGTCGCCCGCGCACTGCTGCAGGGTGACCGTGGAGCCCTGATCGACGGCGCCGGCCTTGTTGACCTGGTAGTAGACGATGTCGCTCGCCGCGCCGCAGCCGCTGGTCTGCTGCTGCACGTCGGCGGTGAGGCCGAGGCCCTTGAGGGTCGCCTCCGCGTCGGCGATGGACTGGCCGGTCAGATCGGGCAGCAGCACCTCGCCGTCCGAGACGACGAGGTCCACCGCGGTGCCGGTGTCGATCTCGTCGCCGGCCTTCTGCGACGCCGAGATGACCACGTCCGCCGGGACGTCCGTCGAGTGGGCCGTCGTGACGTCGCCGACCTTCAGATCGGCCTGGGCGAGTGCCTGCTGCGCGTCGTCCTTCGTCGCCCCGACGACGGTCGGCACCGTCGCCTGCGCCGTGCCCGTCGAGACCCACAGGCTGACCGCGTCGCCCTTGGTCAGCACGGTCCCACCGGTCGGGGTCGCTCGGATGACGACGCCCTTGGCGACCGAGCCGCTCGACTCCTGATGGAGCAGCGGGCGCAGGTCCAGATCGTGCAGCGTGCGCTCCGCGCTGGCCTGCGTCGAGCCCTGGAGGTTCTCGGGCACCGTGCGGTTGTCGGCGCCGAACCCGCCGGTGGCGAGCGAGACCACCCACAGCGCGACCGCGAGCACGATCGCCACGACGACGATGACGCCCGCCCAGATCCAGCCCGCCGGTGGGCGGCTGGAGGTGGACGACGGCCCGGGGTCGTCGAACGCGAGCTGCCGCACCGTCGACTCCGGCGTCGACTCGGCACCTCCGAAGAGGTCTCGCTGGATCTCCACGGTCGGGAGCCGCGCGGTCGGCGTGCGCCCCGCGAGCACGGCGTCGACGTCCTCGCGGAACTCCTCCGCGGACTGGTACCTGCGGGACTTGTCCTTCTCGAGCGCGCGGAGGACGACGGCGTCCATCGGCTCGGTGAGCGCGGGGTTGATCCGGCTCGGCACCTCCGGCCGTTCGGACACGTGCTGGTAGGCGACGGAGATCGCGCTGTCCCCGGTGAAGGGTGCGCGGCCGGTCAGCATCTCGAAGAGCACGACACCGGTCGAGTACAGGTCGCTGCGGAGGTCGACCGTCTCGCCCTTGGCCTGCTCGGGGGAGAAGTACTGCGCGGTCCCGAGGATCACGCTGGTCTGTGCGACGGTCGCCGACGAGTCGCTGATCGCACGGGCGATGCCGAAGTCCATGACCTTGATCTGGCCCGACCGGGTGACCATCACATTGCCGGGCTTGATGTCCCGGTGCACGACGCCGGCGCGGTGCGAGTACTCGAGCGCCGTCAGGATGCCGCCGATGATGTGGCCGGCCTCCTGGGCCGTCATCGGACCGTCCTTGATCAGGTCCTTCAGCAGCTTGCCGTCGACGAACTCCATCACGATGAACGGCAGCTGCGCCTCGCCGCCGCCGGACTCGAGCACCGTCTCCTCGCCCGCGTCGAAGACGCGCACGATCGTCGGGTGCGTCATCCGGGACGCGGCCTGCGCCTCCTTCCGGAACCGCATGCGGAAGGTCGGGTCGTTGGCGAGGGAGGACTTCAGCAGCTTGATCGCGACCTTGCGGCCGAGGCGCGTGTCCGTGCCGACGTGCACCTCCGCCATCCCGCCTCGGCCGATGAGCTGCTCGACGCGGTAGCGGCCCGCGAGCAGGCGCTCGCCGCCGGTCAGCGCGAGAATCGGCCCCGTGAGAGCGGTGGCCGGGCTGCCCTCCTCCATGCTCACTGCACCGATGCGGTGTCGGTCGGGACGGGGGTCTCCGCCGGCGCCGCGGGCGGCGCGGGCGTCTCAGGAGCGGACGACTCCACCGGCGCTTCGACCGTCACCTTCAGCGCGGCCGAGTCCGGGGTCTCGCTAGGCCCGCAGTTCGCCGAGTACCGGATGGTGATCGTGCCCGCGCTCGCGCCCGCGGTGATCTCGGTGCTCTGCACGGCCCCGAGGGCTCCGTCGTTGTCCAGCGGTACGACGGCGCCCGAGGCCTTGACCGTGTAGCCGGACAGCGAGCCGCCCGTGCCGGACTTGCAGGTGTACCGCGGCCACGTGACCGTGAATGTCTGATCTGTCGTCACGGT
The DNA here is from genome assembly GCF_964244015.1 of uncultured Amnibacterium sp. Lineage (NCBI taxonomy): Bacteria > Bacillati > Actinomycetota > Actinomycetes > Micrococcales > Microbacteriaceae > Amnibacterium > uncultured Amnibacterium sp. The sequence continues at coordinate 14,871 of NZ_CAXTHO010000006.1, forward strand.
CTTCGTCGTCGTGGTCGGCGCGGATGACGGCTTGTCCGGCGTCGACGGGGCGCCGTAGTACCTGACGGTGACCGTGCCCCCGGTCTGCGTGTTCAGCGGATCGATCGAGATGACCTTGCCCGCGTCCGAGGAGTCGTTCGCCGGCTGCTCGTCGGGTACGACCGTGAGGTCGAGCGCCTCCAGCTGTGCCTGCACGACCGTGAACTGCTTGCCGGTGTACGTCTGCGGGTCGAGCAGGATCGGCGTCGCGGAGGCGGCGGAGCTCACGGCAGGCGCGCTGCTGGTGCTGGGCGACTTCGGCGGCACCCCCGAGCCGGGGTTGGACTTCTTCCCGGTGCTCATGACCAGGAACACGACCAGCAGCACCGCGAGCAGGACGATCAGGATGATCAGCGGGATCGTCCAGGCGCTGCGCTTGCGGGGCCCGTCGTCGTGCGGGCCGTCGCCGGTGCCGTACGGGCCGGTGACCGCCGGCGGACCCTGCTGAGAGGCGGGGTAGGCCGAGGTCGTCGAGGTCGGCGCGCCGCCGGGCACGCCCATCAGCATCGTGTCGAAGCCGGGCGCCGATGAGGGCAGCACCGTGGTCGACGACTCGGTCTGCATGGCCATCGTCGGCGCGGCGACCCCGGCGGGCAGCACCGCGGGTACCGCGGATGCCGCCGCGAGCACGTCGCCCCGGCGCAGCGCGGTCGCCGCGCGGGCGAGCAGCGCAGCGGTGGTCGGCCGGTCGGACGGGGCCTTCGCGATGCATGCGAACACGAGACGGCGGATCGGCTCGGGCACGGAGTGCGGCAGGTCGGGGGCGGTGTCGTTGATCTGCGCCATCGCGATCGCGACCTGCGACTCGCCGGTGAAAGGTCGATGGCCGGCCAGCGCCTCGTACGCGACGATGCCGAGCGAGTAGATGTCGGTGGCCGGTGACGCGGGCTGCCCGCTCGCCTGCTCCGGCGACAGGTACTGCACCGTCCCCATCACCTGGCCGGTCGCGGTCAGCGGCACCTGGTCGGTGATCCTGGCGATGCCGAAGTCGGTGATCTTCACCCGGCCGTCGGGCGTCACGAGCAGGTTGCCCGGCTTGATGTCGCGGTGCACGAGCCCCGCCGCGTGAGCGGCGTGCAGCGCCATCGCGGTCTGCGCGACCACGTCGAGCACGCGATCGGGCGGCATGGTGTGCGCCCGCTCGAGGATCGACGACAGGGGCTCGCCGGGGACGAGCTCCATCACGAGGAAGGCGGAGCCGTCCTCCTCGCCGTAGTCGTAGACGTTCGCGATGCCCTCGTGGTTCACGAGCGCCGCATGCCGGGCCTCGGCCCGGAAGCGCTCGAGGAACCCGGGGTCGCCGAGGTACTCGTCCTTCAGGATCTTGATGGCGACGGGTCGACCGATCACGAGGTCGGTGGCTTCCCACACCTCGCCCATCCCGCCGATCGCGATCCGCGACGACAGCTCGTAACGGCCCCCGAAAGTGAGCCCGGACACCGGTCTCATCCCTGCAGCACCGCCTCCATGACCTGCCTGGCGATCGGGGCGGCGACACGGTTGCCGTACCCCGACTGGCCCAGTCCCCCACCGTTCTCGATCACCACGGCCACGGCCACCTGCGGGTCGTCCGCAGGAGCGAATCCGGTGAACCAGAGCGTGTACGGATCATCCGCACCGTTCTGCGCGGTCCCCGTCTTCCCCGCAACCGTGACGCCGTCGATTCTTGCATTGGTCGCCGCCCCGCCGGCGACCGACGCCACCATCATCGCCTTCACCTGCGCTGCGGTGTCGGCGCTGACGGGGTTCCCGAGGGTCTCTGCACGGAACTGCTCCAGGTTCGCCAAGGAGGGCGACACCACCTTCTCGACGAGATTCGGCTTCATCTCCGCCCCACCGTTCCCGATCGCGGCCGCGACCATCGCCATCTGCATCGGCGTGGCCCGATCCTCGAACTGCCCGAATGCGGTCTGCGCGGTCTCCGCGCTGTTCAGATCGCCGTCAGCACGGCGGGCCGGATACGTGCTCGGCGTGACCGTGAGCGGGATGGACAGCTCCTTGTCGAAGCCGAACCGCTCGGCCTGCTCCCGCAGCGCGGCCGGCCCAAGCTTGGCGCCCAGCTGGGCCATCGGGATGTTGCAGGAGAGCTTCACCGCCGTCGCGATGGACGCCTTCTTGGACGACCCGCAGTACCCGCCGTCCGCGTTGCGGATCACCGTGCTGGTACCCGGGAGCGTGTACGCAGGAGGGTTCGAGAAGCTCGACGACGGGGTGTACTTGCCGCTCTCGAGCGCCGCGGACGCCGTGATCAGCTTGAACGTGGAGCCCGGGGGGTTCAGGTTCCCGGCGATCGCGCGGTTCACGAGCGGGTTCACGGTCTCCTCGGTCAGCGCGTCGTAGGCGCTGACACCGGTCGAGTGGTCCGCGATGAGGTTCGGGTCGTAGGACGGCTTCGACACCAGCGCCAGCACCTTGCCGGTCTTCGGCTGGATGGCCACCACGGCGCCGCGATAGCCCCCGAGGGCGTCGTACGCGGCCTTCTGGATCTTCCGCTCGATCGTCAGCTGCACGGAGGCGCCCTTCGGGTCCTGGTTCGTCACGATGTTCTGGAGGCGGTCGAGCACCTGATCGGACGACGTGCCGGCGAGCTGCGCGTTCAGCGCGCCCTCGATGCCGGTCGGGGCGCCGATCGGGTTGTAGTACCCGGTGACGGCGGCGTAGAGCGCGCCGTCGGTGTACCGGCGGTCGAACTGGAACGTGTCACCGGACTTCGGCGAGGTGACGATCGCCTTCCCGTCAGCGGTGAGGATCTGACCGCGCCGGATCTCGTACTGGTCGGCGCGGGCGCGCTGGTTCCGGGCGTCCGCGTCGAGGTTGTCGGTCTGGAACACCTGGATGACACTCGTCGCGACGAACAGCGCCGTGAACATCAGCAGCACGAGCGCGCTGATCCGCTTCAGCTCCCTGTTCATGGGCTCACGCTCGATTCATGGACACCCGCTCGGCGCGATGAGGACACCGTCTGCATGGCGCCGGAACGAGGCCGAAGGCCGACCGGCGCCTCATGGCGCCGAACTGCGCGGGCGCGAGGAGCGCAGCGACGAGCCTGCCCATGGCGTCGCGAGCGGGCCCCGGAGGGGTCCGTGAGCGGCGGCATCCGCGCGGAGACGAACAGGAGCATCAGATCACCGTCTTGGGGCCGCTGCGGATGGTGTTGGAGATGCGGAGGAGGAGGGCCGCGATCATCCAGTTCGCGACCAGCGACGAGCCGCCGGCGGCGAGGAACGGCGTCGTGAGACCGGTCTCGGGGATCACCCGCATCACGCCGCCGACCACGATGAACACCTGCAGCGCGAACACGAAGGCGAGGCCGACCGCGAGCAGCTTGCCGAAGTCGTCGGGGCCGGAGAACCCCACCCGGAACCCGCGGGAGACGAGCAGCAGGTAGAGGCTGAGGATCGCGAAGACCCCGACCAGGCCGAGCTCCTCGCCGAGCGAGGCGATGATGAAGTCGCTGTTCGCCGCCGGGGTGAAGTCGGGCCGCCCCTGGCCCAGCCCGGTGCCGAACAGCCCGCCGTGGGCCAGGCCGAAGACCCCGTTGACGACCTGGTAGCTGCCCTGCCGCGCGTCGTAGAGAGTCGGGTCGAACGCATCCAGCCAGTTGTCGATGCGCCCCTGGACATATGTGAGGATGCGCGTCGCGGCATATGCGCCGGCCGCCGCCATCACCAGGCCGATGACGATCCAGCTCGTGCGACCGGTCGCGACGTAGAGCATCGCGACGAACATGCCGAACAGCAGCAGACCGGTGCCGAGGTCGTGCTCTCCCACGATCACCCCGAGGGCCAGCAGCCACACCACGACGATCGGCCCGAGGTCCCGCGCCCTCGGCAGCCGGACGAAGAGGACCCGCCGCCCGACCATCGCCAGCGAGTCCCGCCTCGCGACGAGGAAGCCGGCGAAGAAGATCGCCAGGGTGATCTTCGCGATCTCGCCGGGCTGGAAGTTGAGGGGTGAGCCGGCCGGACCGATGTGCACCCACACGTAGGCGGCGGCACCGCGGAGGCGCAGGCCCGGCACCAGCGGCAGCACCAGCAGCACGATCGACGCGAGCATCGCGATGTACGTGTAGCGCTGCAGCATGCGGTGGTTGCGGACGACGAAGAGGATCACGATCGCGGCGCCGATACCGAGCGCGGTCCACAGGATCTGGCTCGATCCGTCGTCGGAGTCCAGCCTCACCCCGGTCGGGCTGAGGTCGATCCGGTAGATCTCCGCGATCCCGAGGCCGTTCACCGCCGTCGCGATCGGGAGGATGAACGGGTCCGCGTCCCGGGCGGCGAACCGCAGCACGACGTGCAGCGCGAGGGCGAGCACACCGACGCCGCCCGCGAGCTTGACGATGTCGAGGTCGAGGTGGCCGAGCGCGCCGAGCTGCACGAGCAGGATCGCGCCGGCCGCCACCGCGAGGGCCAGCAGCAGCAGCCCGAGCTCGATGTTCCTGAGCCGCGTGGACGGCCGCACGCCCGAGACGCGGTCCGCCTCCAGCCGGGACAGCGTCGTCGTCGCGTCAGCCACTGCCGTCGGTCCTCGCGTTGGCGACGACCGCGTCCGCCTCCGCGCGCGACGGCGTGGAGATGGTCTCCGCGATCTGCGAGCGGGTGAACGGGCTGAGCTCGGACCGGGTGACGTCGGTGACCTCCACGACGTGGCTCAGCCGGATCGGGCCGATGGTGCTCTGCACACCCTGGTAGATCGCGACGTTCCCGCCGTCGAAGCCGACGTAGTAGCGGGTCTGCGTGTACCGGTAGCCGAGCAGTGCGGCGCCGACGATGGCGCCGACCAGGAGTGCGACCGCGGCGAGCCAGATGCCCCGCCGCTTCCAGAGCCGCTTCCTGTCCTCCTTGATGAGGGCGTCGAGGTAGTCCTCCGACTCCGGCTGGAAGCTCGCCTCGGGCGCCGACGTCCTGATCGGGTGCAGCAGCAGCGCGGGGAGCCGGTTGTGCTGCCGGCTGGACGCCGCGAGCTCCGGGTCGAGACCGCTCGCCGCGGACCCGACGATCTGCGCGGCGGAGGGGCCGCTGCCGGGGCGGTCGATGTCGACGACGATCGCGGTCACGTTGTCCGGGGCGCCGTGCTCGAGCGCCTCGAGGACGAGCGCGTTCGCGGCGTCGACGGGGGTGCCGGGCCCGGACATCGCGATCAGGATCCGCTCGTGCGGCACGTAGCTGGTCAGCCCGTCGGAGCAGAGCATCCAGCGGTCGCCCGGCACCGTGCCGAGCACCGACGTGTCGATCTCGGGGGACTGGTCGATGTCGCCGAGCACCCGCATCAGCACGCTGCGCCTCGGGTGCACCGCGGCCTCCTCCGGCGTGATCCTGCCGGTCTCGACGAGTCGCTGCACGAAGGTGTGGTCGTTCGTGATCTGGGACAGCTCGCCGTCGCGCAGCAGATAGATGCGCGAGTCGCCGATGTGGGCGGTCGCGATCACGTCGCCGACGCGCACCAGCGCGCTGACGGTCGTGCCCATGCCGGTCAGCTCGGGCCGGTCCTCCACGGCGGCGCTGATCTCCTGGTTCGCCGAGAGCATCGCGGACTGCAGCGCGAACTCCGCCTCCTGGGGGGTGGCGAAGTCCAGCCCGTCCGTCTCCGCGATGCGTCGGACGGCGATCGCGGAGGCGATGTCGCCGCCGGCGTGCCCACCCATCCCGTCCGCGACGACGAACAGGGCGCTCCCCGCGTAGCCGGAGTCCTGGTTCTGCGAGCGGACCCGGCCGACGTGGCTGACGGCCGCGCCCGTGGTGATCGTCGCCACGCGGTCAGCCACGAAGCTCGAACGTGGTCGCGCCCACCTTCACCGGCACCCCGACGGGCACCTGGGTGGGGGTGTCGATCCGCGCGCCGTCGACGAAGGTGCCGTTGGTCGAGTCGAGGTCCTGGATCACCCAGTCCGACCCCCAGAGCAGCAGCCGGGCGTGGTGGGTGGAGGTGTAGTCGTCGCGGATCTGCAGGCCCGCGTCGCTGGCCCGCCCGATCATCAGCGGCTCGGCGCCGAGTGGGATCTCGAGGCCCGCCTTGCCACCGGAGGTGATCACGAGCACGGAGGCGGGACCGCGGGACACGGCCGCCCCGCCGGACCCGGGGGTCGCCAGGGAGGGGAGGGACTGCACGGCCGGTGGCGCGCTCACCGGCGCCGCCGCCGCGGGTGCCGACTCCTGCGGCACCCGGCGCACCCGACCGCCGAAGAGATCGCTGCGCAGCGCGTAGACGACGGCGAACACGAAGACCCAGAGCAGCGCGAGGAACGCGACGCGCAGCACGAGCAGGGTGAGCTCGCTCATGCCTCAGCTCCCCTGCGCCTTCGCCACCACGCGGAACACCATGCGGGTGCGACCGATCTGCAGCACCGATTCGTTCGGCAGCACTGCGCGGGTCAGCCGGGCGCCGTTCAGCGTCGACCCGTTCGTCGACCCGAGGTCGCGTGCCTCCGCGCGCCGGCCGTCCCACACGATCTCGAGGTGCTTGCGGCTGATCCCGGTGTCGTCGACGGTGATGTCCGCCTCCGACCCGCGGCCGATCACGGTGCGGGCGCCGAGCGGATGCCGCTTCCCGTCGAGCTCGAGGACCGGTGCCCAGGACACCTCGACCCGCTCGGAGGAGGAGCGCACGTCCAGCAGCCCGACGGTGATCGACGCGTCCGGCTCGAGCACGATCACGGGCGGCGACACCATCTGGTAGCGCTGCTGCGCGGCATAGGTCGTCAGCAGCTCGCCGAGCTCGTCGATCAGCCCGTCGCCCAGCGCGGTCATCGCGGTGTGATCCTCGGGACTCATGCGCACGACGAAGTGGTTGGGCACGAGCACCCGGTCGCGGGCGACCGGCGACGCATGGGTGTCGAGTTCTCTGCGGAGCGCGGCGGTGATCTCGACAGGGGCGATCCCCGACCGGAACGTGCGGGCGAACGCACCGTTCACGGCACGCTCCAAGCCGCGCTCGAAGCTGTCGAGAATGCCCACCCGCTGGAACCGTCCGTGATCGTGAATGCGTACGGAGGGCCCGCCCGCGAATGGCCCAGGGTAACGCGGGGCGCTCGGACGGGGTTCAGCGGCGTGCGCGCGCCGGGGTATCGCCGGTCTGTGCACCCGAGGCCGTACCCGCCTGCGTGCTAGGCTCCACGGGCCTTCGGCGCCCTCGGGAGCCGAGCACGCGCGAGTGGCGGAATAGGCAGACGCGCACGGTTCAGGTCCGTGTGCCCGAAAGGGCGTGGGGGTTCAACTCCCCCCTCGCGCACCGTCAGCGGGCCCCGACTCATCGAGTCGGGGCTCGCTTCGTCGTCGGACTGTGTTCATGGATCAGGGGATTTGGTCGACCGAATCCCCTGATCCGTGAACACGACGTCGGTCAGCGTCGGTTGACCCAGTCGGCGACCGAGCCGTGACCGTCCTGCAGCTCCCACGGGACGGGGTCGGCGAGCTCGACCGGCTCGGCTGGAGGCGCGTCGAACGGGCCCTCGCGGCGGGTGGCGCCGTAGACGTCGATCTGCGCAGCGTTCCTGAGGCTGGACGACATCGCGCTACCGGCCCGGATGCCGACCAGGGCCCGGAGGCGCGCGTTGAAGCTCACATCCTGATCCTGCCCGAATCCCGAGCGGTTCCGCGACCCTCGGCGTTCAGCCCTTCTCGAGCGCGTCCGGCTTGTGGACGGCCTCGCCGCCGGACTTCTCGCTCTTCACCAGATACTGCGGCTCGTCCTTCGACGCCTTAACATGTCGGCCGCCCGCGTCGGTCTCGGTCGTGATCTTCTTCTCGACCGTTCCCTCCGCCTCGCCGCCGTGCGACTTCCACGTCACGTGGTCGCCCTTCTTCACGTCATCAGCCATCCGGCGACCGTAGCCGCGGCTCCTGCGCGTCAGCGGAACGGGTGATACCCGTGGAGGCGCTCGCCGAAGCGGTCGAACCACCGCTTCGTCCGCTGCTCGAGCTTCGACGGGTCGGCGACGCCGGGGTCCTGCGTCGGCACGGACGCAGGAGCAGCGACGGGCGAGGTCGCAGTCGCGGTCACCGCGCGTGTGGTCACCGAGGGGGCCGGCGACGGCCTGTGCGTCGCTGTCGTGCTCGGGGACGGCGAACCGACGGTGACCGCAGCGGCATTCGGTCCGCCTCCGCCGGTCAGAGCGGTGAACCAGCCTCCGGCGGCGACGAGCGCCAGCAGCAGGCAGACGACGGCGAGCAGGTGCCGCCGCGGCCGCTGCCGAACCCGATCGGACGGGGCGAAGGAGGGCATCACCGCGGTCGGAGCGTCGCCCGCACTGCTCAGGTGCTGCGTCGGGAGGTCGGCCGCCGTGGACGACTCCGTGTCGTCGGGCAGGCGTGCGACCAGGCCCCGGAGCACGCCGACGGATGGCCGATCGGCGGGATCGACGGCGGTCATCGCGCTCAGCACCGTGCGCCAGGCCGGTGCCAGGTCGCGCGGAAGATCCGGCCCCCTGACCAGCCGCGCGGTCGCCGACTCCGCCGGGCCGCCGGGGAACGCGATGCTGCCGCTGATCGCCTCGATCGCGAGCAGCCCGAGCGCGTAGACGTCGGTCGCGGGTCCGATCTCCCTCCCGCGGACCTGCTCCGGACTGAGGTAGGCGGCGGTACCGACCACCTGGCCGGTCGAGGTCAGGTGGTCGGTGCGGATGTGCTGCGCGATCCCGAGGTCGACGAGCTTGACGTCCCACCTCCCGGATGTCGGCTCGGCGGTGAGCAGGACGTTGGCCGGCTTCATGTCCCGGTGCACGACGCCGGCGGTGTGCAGCGCGTCGAGCGCGGCCAGCAGTCCCGTCAGCACGCGGCGGACAGCGGCTCCGCGCATGGGCCCGTCCTGCCGGAGCACGGTCCGCAGGTCGGGGCCGTGCACCAGCTCCATCGCGAACCAGACGCTGTCGGTGCGGCGCAGCACGTCCTCGCCGGCATCGAGCACGGCGACGAGGTTCGGGTGATCGAGGTGGGCGAGATACTGCGCCTCGCGGCGCAGGCGCTCCTTCTCCACGCCGCCGGAGCGCACGATCTTGATCGCGACCTCGCGCTCGAACCGTTCGTCCCACGCGCGATGCACAGCCCCCATGCCGCCCGACCCGATCTCCGGACCGAGCCGATAGCGGCCGCCGAGCACCGGGATCGTCTGCATGACGGCGACCCTAAATGGGCCTCCGTGGTTCAGGAGGAGCGCCATACCGCTTCCGCCCATCCCACGCCGTCCGAGCCACGCCCGCGGCAGATGCTGGGGTGGCGCGCGCAACGTCATCGGCCGCTCAGGGCCCTCGGAACGCGGAGTGTGGAGCAGGGCCGGTCGCTCCCGCGGGCGTGCCGTCAGGGTGACGTCGTCGACCCGTTCTGGTCGTCCTCCGCGAAGAGGACGTCGAGCAGCCGATGATTGACGAAGAGCCGATCCCGGCCGACATGCAGTTCCTTCAGCACTCCTGCCGTCACCAGTGCGTCAAGCCATTTCGTCGCCGTCGGGCGGGAGACCCTGCAGCGCTCCCGAACGGTCCTGATCCGGAGGTACGGCTGCTCGAACAGGGCCGCGAGCAGATCCGCATCCACACCTCGCGGGAGCGTGGCAGCCATCTCGTCGTGGACCACGGCCTGCAGGGCGCGGATCCCGTCGATCTTCGCGAGGGTGAAGTCGGCGGTCTGACGCACGCCCTCGAGGATGTACAGCACCCAGCCCTGCCACGCGCCGTCGCGGGTCACTGCGAGGAGCAGGTCGTAGTACTGCTGCTTCGTCCGGATGATGTAGCGGGACAGGTACAGGATCGGCAGGGACAGCAGACCGGCTTGGACGAGCACCAGTACGTTCAGGATCCTGCCGGTACGGCCGTTCGCGTCGGCGAAGGGGTGGATCGCTTCGAATTGGTAGTGCGTCAACGCCATCACCACGAGCGGGTCCAGATCGGTCGCGGAGTGCAGGAATCGCTCCCACTCCGCAAGCTTCGTCACGATCACCTCCCGCCCCTCCGGCGGCGTGTACACACGTCGACCGTGCGGGCCACCGATGTACGTGCCCGATCCAGTCCGGTATCGCGTGTCGTGCCCTCGGACGCGGGAGCAGATCTCGGCGGCCGCCGCCGCGGAAAGCGGTCGCTCGATGACCGTCTCGAAGCCGGCGCGCAGCGCGCTGCGATATCGAAGCGCCTCACGGGTCGCCGGATCGGTGGCCTTCGCCTCGTTCTCCGCCCACCGGAAGAGTTCGTCCGTCGTCGTGACGATGTTCTCGATCTCGGAGCTGGCTTGCGCTTCGAGCAACGGGATCGTGTTGATCAGCACGGACGGGTCAGGCAGCGTCCGTGCCGCCTCGTCGAGACGCGCCAGCGCGGCCCGTGCGGCCACCGTCGCCTTCAGGATCGTCTTCGTCTCGATCTCCACCTGCGGTGGAAGGCTCGAAAGCGAGTTGTACGGTGCCTCGGGGTCCCATTCGGTCACGTCTGCTCCGTTGTAAAGTAATCGCCGCAAACTTTACAATGACGACGGGGGTTGTCAACAACGTTGGCGTCGGACGCCGGCCGGCATCGCATCGCGCGGTCGCGCGGCGTCGGTCGGCACGACGGCGATCAGTCGGCGGTCGGGCTTCGTCCGAGGTTCTGCGCGGCGCGGAGGTACGCGTCGAGTCCCTCACGCCTCCCGACCGCGACGGGCTGAACGGGCACCACCTGCAGTTCGCTCGATCGGAGCCGGTACACCAGCCGGAACCGTGGCTTCGTACCCCCTCGGGGATCGAAGTAAACCTTGAAGCAGTCGGAGAGATCGCCCGTGGACGCGCGACGTTCGAGCGGTACCCCGTGGACCTTGCCGTCCCGGATCGACTGGGCGAGCAGCAACGCCATGCGCCGTGTGCTGTCGTCGGGCAGTGCGTCCATGTCCGCCTGGAAGCCGGCCGGGGGACGATCGAACCGCATCACTCGAAGGTGGAAGGGTCGAGCCCGAACTCCCGCGCATAGTCGGCCATCGTCTTCTCACCCTCGCCGGCCGACAGCCGGCTGGTGACCTCGGGAGCGATGGCGATGTCCTCCAACAGGCCCTCGAGTCGTTCCAGGAGCTCGGCGGGCACGATCGCCGCGACCGGCTTGCGATGCGATCCGAACAAGACGGGTTCGAATGCGAGACCGACCCGCTCGATCTCGTCGGCGAGCCCGGGAAGGGCCGTGCGGGCCTCGGTGCTCGTGAGAACTTTCGGGCTGACCATGAGGAAAGCGTACCAGAACACGTACGTCTTTACGTACGACGACTGGAACGGTCCCTCTCGACACGTCGTTCTCCTCCTGCGGATCCGCGAAAAGGTCCGGATCCGCGAACACTCAGCTGCTGTGCGATTCGCGCCAGACGCGCTCGAAGGGGAGGCGCCAGGCGTACGGCGCGATCAGCTGGTGGATCGCGTTCGGTCCCCAGCTGCCGACGGCGTACGGACGTACCGGCGTCGGGTCGTCCAGCAGCGGCTGGCTGACCTCCCACAGGCGCTCGATGCCCTCGGCGGAGGTGAACAGCGTGTGGTCCCCGCGCATCGCGTCGAGGATCAGGCGCTCGTACGCCTCCAGCACGTCGCCCGCGTTCGCGGTGTCCTGCATCGCGAACTGCATCGACATCTTGTCGAGGCGCATGCCGGGTCCCGGGCGCTTGCCGTAGAACGACAGCGACATCTTGGAGGCGTCGGCGAGGTCGAACGTGAGGTGGTCTGGGCCCTTCGCGCCGATGCCCGACCCGGCCGGGAACATCGACTGCGGCGGCTCCTTGAACGCGATCGAGACGATGCGCTGCCCCTCCGCCAGCTTCTTGCCGGTGCGGAGGTAGAACGGCACGCCGGCCCAGCGCCAGTTGTCGATCTCGCACTTCAGGGCGACGAACGTCTCGGTCTCGCTCTCGGGCGAGACGCCGGGGATGTCCTTGTAGCCGACGTACTGGCCGCGGACCACCGACTCGGGATCGATCGCCTTCATCGAGTTGAACACCTTGTTCTTCTCGAGGCTGATCGCCTTCGGCTCCAGCGCCGTCGGCGCCTCCATCGCCACGAACGCGAGGATCTGGAACAGGTGCGTGACCACCATGTCGCGGTAGGCGCCGGTCGCCTCGTAGAAGGAGGCGCGCTGCTCGAGCCCGAGGGTCTCGGGTACGTCGATCTGGATCTGCGAGATGAAGTTGCGGTTCCAGATGGGCTCGAACAGGCCGTTGCCGAACCGGATCGCGAGGATGTTCTGCGCCGGCTCCTTGCCGAGGAAGTGGTCGATCCGGAAGATCTGGCTCTCCTGGAAGGTGTCGTGGAGGCGGCGGTTCAGCTCCACGGCGCTCGCGAGATCCGTGCCGAACGGCTTCTCCATGATGATCCGGGAGCCCTCGACGAGACCCGCGTCGCGGATCGTCTCGACTGCGGCGAGGGCGGCCTTCGGCGGCACGGACAGGTAGTGGATGCGCCGGGCGGAGGGGCCGAGGCGTCCGGCGGCGGCGGCGACGGCCTGCGCGAGGGCCTTCGGACCCGCCTTGCTCGGCACGTAGTGCAGCTTCTCGGCGAAGTTCTTCCACTCGTCGTCGCTGAGGTGACGGCGGTCGAACTCGTCGAGCGCGGCCTTGGCTTGCTCGCGGTAGCTCTCGTCGTCGAGGTCCTCGAGGGAGGTGCCGACGATCTCGATGTCGGGGGCGAGCGACGACAGGACCAGGTTCGCCATCCCCGGGAGGAGCTTGCGCTTGGCCAGATCACCCGCCGCGCCGAAGAGGATCACGACGTGCGGGGCCGTGGACTGGGCGGCCTTCTGGTACTGCCGCTCCACCTGGGTGAGGGTCATGCGGGAGATTCTTCCCCACTCACGGCCGGTGGAGGGAACCCGCCGCGACGAGCGCGGGCAGGTCGGCGGGCGATGCCGCCACCGCGATGGCGCCGGCGGCCTCCTCCGGTGCCCCGTATCCCCACCCTGCGACGATCGTCGGGATGCCGTGGGCGGCCGCGCCCTCGACGTCGTGGAAGCGGTCGCCGATCATCACCGGGCGCGCGGTGTCGACGCCGGCGGCGGTGAGCAGCTCGAGGGCGCGGGTGATCACATCCGCCTTCGCGCTGCGCGTCTCGTCGTCGGAGGCGCCGGCGAGCACCGTGAACAGCGGGGCGAACCCGAAGTGCTCGAGGATGCTGGTCGCGACCGATTCCGGTTTGGAGGTGGCGACGGCGAGCGGCGCCGAGCGCCTCAGCTCGACCAGCGCCTCCCGCACGCCCGCGTAGGGCTCCGCTTCGAAGGCGCCGTTCGCCCGGTAGAGCTCGCGGTATCGGTCGAGCACGGTCACGGCTGCGTCGTCCTCCAGCCCCACGACGTCCCGGAGGCCGTCGAGGATCGGCGGGCCGACGAACTCGACCAGCCGCGAGGGCGACGGCACCGGGTACCCGAGCTCCTCCAGCGCCATCGACAGCGTGCGGGTGATCCCGAAGGCGGAATCCATGATCGTCCCGTCGAGATCGACGAGGACGACCGTGAAGGGGATGCTCATGACGCCGCCGATCGGAGGGGTGGGCTCAAGAACCGTAGCGGGATGTCCGTTTTGAAGGAACTTCCGTGCACTCCGCGCAGAAACTCCTTCAAAACGGAATGCTCTTGGCGTGGCGTAATGAACTCAGAACAGCCTTGCGGGGCCGCCCTCGACGCCGCGCATGCTGTCGTAGTCGAGCACCACGCAGCGGATGCCCCGGTCCTCGGCCAGGGTGCGGGCCTGGGGCTTGATCTCCTGCGCGGCGAACACGCCGCTCACCGGCGCGAGGTGCGGGTCGCGGTTCATCAGCTCGAGGTACCGCGTCAGCTGCTCGACGCCGTCGATGTCGCCGCGGCGCTTGATCTCGACGGCGATCGAGATGCCGCCCGAGTCCTTCGCCAGGATGTCGACGGGTCCGATCGCGGTCATGTGCTCGCGGCGGACCAGGGTGTGACCCGTGCCGAGCAGGTCGATCTGCTCCGCCAGGAGGCGCTGCAGGTCCGCCTCCACGCCGTCCTTCACGAGGCCCGGGTCGACGCCGAGCTCGATCGTCTCGTCGACGAGCAGCTCGTGGATCCGGATGATCAGCACGTCACCCGTCTTCGCGTGCGCCACCCGCCAGATCTGCTGCACGCCGGAGGCGGCCAGCGTCTCATCAGGCTCCTCCACCGACAGCGAGCACGGCGGGCTCATCCAGTTCAGGGGCTTGTAGGAGCCGCCGTCGGCATGCACGAGCACACTGCCGTCGGCCTTCAGCATCAGCACCCTGCGCGCCGGGTCCAGGTGCGCCGACAGCCGCCCCGCGTAATCGACCGAGCACTCCGCCACCACGAGTCGCACGGGCCGAGAGCCTACGGAACCCGCGCGATCGAGGCGGTGCGCGCGCGTCCCCCGCTCGTGGGGGACCGGCACTTCTAGACTCGCCGCGTGTCCGAACCCGAAGGCGCGGTCGTTCCCGCGCGCATCCAGGACGACCTCTACCGATCCGTGAACGGGGCGTGGCTCGCGACCGCGGAGATCCCGCCCGACCGGGCCCGCTCGGGCGCGTTCCTCGACCTGGTCGACGGCGCCGAGATCGCCGTGCGCAGCATCATCGAGCTCGCCCAGCAGGCGGAGCCCGGCACCGAGGCGCGCAAGATCGGCGATCTGTACACCTCGTTCATGGACGAGGCGCGGGTGGAGGCGCTCGGCGCGGCCCCGCTCGAGGAACCGCTCGGTCTCGTGGCGGCGGCGGACTCGGTGGCGACCGTGCTCGCGGTGCTCGGCACGCTCGAGCGGCGCGGCGGGGGCAGCCTGTTCCGGCTCTTCGTCGACAACGACCCGGGCGACCCCGGCCGCTACCTCGTCTTCTTCGAGCAGGGCGGCCTCGGCCTGCCCGACGAGCGGTACTACCGGGAGGACGACTTCGCGACCTACCGCGACGCGTACCGCACCTTCCTCGTCGCGATCTTCGGCCTGGCCGGTCTCGACGAGCCCGAGGTCCGCGCGGACCGCGTGCTCGCGCTCGAGACCGAGATCGCGCTGACGCATTGGGACGCGGTCGCGACGCGGGACGTGCAGGCGACCTACAACCCCGCCTCCTGGGCGGACCTCGTCGCGGGTGCCGGCGACGGCGGCGCGCTGCTCGACGCCTGGGCGGCCGGCCTGGACGCTCCCGTGGGGGCTCTCGACACGGTGGTCGTGCGCGAGCCGAGCTTCGTCTCCGGCGTGCTCGGGCTGCTCACGGCCGATCGGCTCGACGCATGGCGCGACTGGCTCGCCGTCCGCGTGATCCGCCCGCTCGCCCCCTACCTCTCCTCCGCGTTCGTCGACGCGCAGTTCGCCTTCACCGGCACCGCGCTCACGGGCGCCCAGGAGCTGCGGGCCCGCTGGAAGCGCGGCGTCGGCGTCACGGAGGGCGCGATGGGGGAGGCGGTCGGCCGCCTCTACGTGGACGAGCACTTCCCGCCGGTCGCGAAGGTGCGGATGGACGTGCTGGTCGCGAACCTGGTCGCCGCCTACCGCGACTCGATCACCTCCCTCGAGTGGATGAGCGACGAGACGCGGCAGCGCGCCCTCGAGAAGCTCGGGAAGTTCACCCCGAAGATCGGCTACCCGTCCGTCTGGCGGGACTACTCGAACCTCGAGATCAGCGCCGACGATCTGGTCGGCAACGTCCGGGCGTCGAGCGCGTTCGAGTTCGATCGCGAGCTCGGCAAGATCGGCCGGCCGGTCGACCGCGACGAGTGGTTCATGACCCCGCAGACCGTGAACGCGTACTACAACCCGGGCATGAACGAGATCGTGTTCCCCGCGGCGATCCTGCAGCTGCCGTTCTTCGACCCCGACCGTGACGACGCGGCGAACTACGGCGGTATCGGCGCGGTGATCGGTCACGAGATCGGCCACGGGTTCGACGACCAGGGATCGCAGTTCGACGGCGACGGCCGCCTCGAGAACTGGTGGACCGAGGCGGACCGGGTCGCGTTCGAGGAGCGCACGAAGGCGCTGATCGCGCAGTACGACGCGCTCGTGCCGCAGGGGCTCACCGATCACGTCAACGGCGCCCTCACCATCGGCGAGAACATCGGCGACCTCGGCGGCCTCACGATCGCCTGGAAGGCCTACGTGCTCTCGCTGGACGGTGCCGAGCCCCCCGTGATCGACGGGCAGACGGGTGCGCAGCGCTTCTTCATCGCCTGGGCCACCGTGTGGCGGGAGAAGCGGCGCGAGGCCGAGGCGAAGCGCCTCCTGACCATCGACCCGCACTCCCCGCCGGAGTTCCGCTGCAACCAGATCGTGAAGAACCTGGACGAGTTCGCGGCGGCGTTCGACCTCACCGAGACGGATGCCCTGTGGCTGGATCCGACGAGCCGGGTCACGATCTGGTGACCGCCGCTCCGGCCCCGTCCAGGAGGACCCGGCCGAAGGGCGGCGACGAGCAGGCCAGGCACCGGGGCGACGCGGTGCGCGCGGACTTCACGGACGGCTTCACCGCGCTCGCGCACCTGGCGCTCGACGGCGCCCAGGTGTCCGCGCGGGTGATCGACCTGCTGTCCGGCAAGGCGCTGTTCTCCGTCGACGACCACGTCGTGCTGCCGACCGCGAGCGTCGGCAAGGTGCTGCTGCTCCTCGAGATCGCGGCGCGTCTCGAGGAGCAGGTCAACACCCGCTTCGACCTGTTGGACCGCGCACCGGAGGACCTGGTGTCCGACGCCGGGGTCTGGCAGTACCTGCACGCGCCGAGCCTGCCGCTCAGCGACCTCGCGGCGCTGGTCGCGGCGACGAGCGACAACCTCGCCACGAACGTGCTGCTGCGCGCCGTCGGCCTGGACGCCGTGCGGGCGCGCGCCGAGTCGCTGGGGCTGAAGCGGACCGCGCTGCTCGACCGGGTCAGGGACCGTCGCGGGCCGGACGACGCCCCCCAGCTGTCCGTCGGCTCGGCCGCGGAGCTGACCACGCTGTTCGCCCGCATCGCACGCGGCGAGGCCGTGAGCCGCGCGGTCTCCTCCCGCGTCTCCGACTGGCTCGCGCTGAACGCCGACCTGTCGCTGGTCTCCTCCGCGTTCGCGCTCGATCCGCTGTCGCACGTGCGCAGCGACCACGGCCTCAGCCTGCTGAACAAGACCGGTTCGGCCAAGGGCGTGCGCAGCGAGGCCGGCGTGCTGCGGGGCCCGCGCGCCTCCGTCGCCTACACCGTCACCATCGCGTTCGATGACGCGGCGCACACCCGCCGGCTCGCGGTGCTGCAGGCGATGCGCACGATCGGCATCGGCGTCCTCGAGTACGTCTGCTGACGCCGGAGCACGACAGCAGGACTGTGGCGCTTCAGCAGGACGGAAACAGCGCTTCGGTCCTGCCAGGCGTGCTGAGTCCTGCTGTTGAACTCGGTTACGCGACGTGTCCGCGGGCGAGCGGGCGCTGGACCGTCTCGACCCAGCCGCCGCGGCCCATGAAGGGGGCGTGGATGCGGGTGCCGGAGAGCAGCTGCTCGAGATCCCGCTCGAGGGCGGGGACCTCGGCGGGCTCGGGCAGCTCGTCGACCACGCGGAGGAACTCCACGACGAGGTGGTCCGGCTGCGCGACGTCGCGACCCGCGAGACGGGTGCTGTACCCGCGCCTCCACACCTCGCGCTGCACTCGGTTGGAGTCGGCGAACGGGATGCTGCGTGGAATCACGACGCGATACGTCATGTCCGGAGGATACGCAGATGTTTCGGCGGAGTTACGTCGAATCGCACGTCTCTCGAGAGATTCATGAGAACCGTGCTATCCGGATTCGGCCCTCAGCCGGCGAGCGTCGTGTCCGTCCGCGTCGCCGCCTGCTCGTCGGAGGTGGCCGGCACGATGCCGTAGAGCGTCTCCACCGCGTCGGCGAAGCGCTCGGCCTGACCTGCGGAGGCGAGGTCCCGGGCCCTGGCCGACGGGGTGTGGACCAGCACGCCGGCCAGATGGCGCATCGCCCGCTCGACCGCCTCGGTCGACTCCCCACGGCGCCGCAGCCGCTCGAGCTCCCGGTCGACGAGGTCGAACACGTGGGCTCGGTATGCGACGACCGCGGGACTGGCCGCGGTCGCCCGCTGGTCCGCCCCGTACTCCTCCACAGCCTCCGCGATGAGGGCGCGGGCGTCGTCGGTCGCCTGCAGCTCGGGCAGCGGCGCGTGCAGGCCGATGGTCTCCAGGTCGAGCAGCGCGACGTCCGGCAGCAGCCCGACGTCCGGCTCGATGTTGCGCGGCATCCCGAGGTCCACCACGAGCTGGCGCGCGGGCTCCGCGACCACGGCACGGGCACGCCGCAGCATGTCGGCGTCGAGTATGGGCGCCGAGGCGATGCTGCACGAGATCACGAGGTCCGCGAGCGCGAGCCGGTACGGCAGCTCCGCGCGGGTGACCGCGACGACGCCCTCCCGCTGGGCGAAGCGCACCGCGCGGCCGCTCGGGGAGTACACCGCGATCTCCTCCACCCCGCGTTCGCGGAGCGCGGCGAGCGTCGCGCGCGCGTACGTGCCGGTGCCGATCAGCAGCACCCCCGTGGTGGGCCAGTCGGTGAACCGGCTGCCGGCGAGATCGAGGGCGAGCCGGACGATGTTCCTGCCGGCCGTGCCGACCATCGTGTGCTGCTGCACCGCGCTGGAGGTGCGGGAGGCGCGCTGGAAGAGGCGCTCGAGTGCGGGCGTCGTCGTCCCGAGGCTGCGCGCCGTCTCGAGCGCCCGGGAGACCTGCCCTGCGATCTCCGCTTCGCCGACGACGAGCGACTCGAGCCCGCTCGAGACCGCGAACAGATGTCCGGCGACCTCCAGCTCCTCCCGGTGCACGGCCGCGCCGGCGAGCAGGTCGCGGTCGACCCCGGCGGTCGACGTCGCGAAGTCGATCAGCGCCTCGATGCTCGCCGGGTCGCCATCGGTGTCGAGGTAGGCCTCGAAGCGGTTGCAGGTCGCCAGCAGCACCCCGCCCCGCACCTCCGGTCGCTGCTGCGCGAAGCGGGCGAGCGAGTCCGCCGAGACCGTGGCCAGCCGCTCCAGGACCTCGAACCCCGCGCTGCGGTAGTCGGCGGTCAGAGCGGTGATCACGAGCGGAGATTCTACTAGCCGTCGAATCCTGCCCGGTCGGCGTCGCGCGCAGACCGTCAGGTCGTGCGCATCCGCCGGGGGTGTCGAGCGCGACCTGGCAGGATTCCGCTCCGTGCCTGAGCAACCCGCCCTCCTGCAGGCCTTCGGCGGCGTGCGACCCGAGCGCCTCCCCGTCTGGTTCATGCGCCAGGCGGGGCGCTCGCTCCCCGAGTACCGCGCGACCCGCGCGGGCACCGCGATGCTCGACGCCTGCCTCACGCCCGACCTCGCGGCCGAGATCACGCTGCAGCCCGTTCGCCGTCACGGGGTCGATGCGGCGATCCTCTTCAGCGACATCGTCGTGCCGCTGAAGCTCGCGGGCGTCGACGTCGACATCGTGCCCGGGCGAGGCCCGGTGTTCGCGAGGCCGGTCCGTGACGCCGCCGACCTCGCGGATCTCGTCGCCCACGACCTGTCGGAGGAGCCGCTCGCGCCGATCGAGGCCGCCGTCACCCGGACCGTCGCGGCACTCGGCGACGTGCCGCTCATCGGGTTCGCGGGCGCGCCGTTCACCCTCGCGGCCTACGTGGTCGAGGGTGGCCCGTCCAAGGACCAGCTGCGCGCCAGGACGCTGATGCATGCGGACCCCGCCGCATGGCGGACGCTGACGGAGTACCTGGCCGAGATCTCGGGCGCGTTCCTCGCGGCGCAGGTGCGGGCGGGCGCCGCGGCGGTGCAGCTGTTCGACTCGTGGGCGGGCGCCCTGTCGGAGGCGGACTACCGCGCCGATGTGCTCCCGGCCTCCGCTGCGGCGCTTGCGCAGGCGGGGACGGCGGTGCCCCGCGTGCACTTCGGCACAGGGACCGCCCACCTCCTGCCCGCGATGCGGGATGCGGGCGCCGATGTGATCGGGGTCGACCACCGCATCCCGCTCGATGCCGCCTCCGCCGCGCTCGGCGGCAGCACGCCGCTGCAGGGCAACATCGACCCGGCGCTGCTCGACGCGCCGTGGCCGGTTCTCGAGCGGCACCTCGAGCAGGTGGTCGCGGCGGGCGAGGCGGCGCCGTCGCACGTGCTGAACCTGGGGCACGGCGTTCCGCCGACGACCGATCCCGGCGTGCTGACCCGCATCGTCGAGTGGGCGCACACCCGCTGATGCGGGCCGTCGTGATCGGCGGAGGCGTCGCCGGGCTGGTCGCCGCGCGCCGGCTCGCCCTCGCCGGTGCGAGCGTCGTCCTGCTCGAGGCGTCCGACCGGCTCGGCGGCCGCGTCGCGTCGACCGAGATCGGCGGGGTGCCGGTGGACAGCGGCGCGGAGAGCTTCGCCGTGCGCGGCGGCGTGGTGCGGGCGCTCGTGGAGCAGCTGGGGCTCGGCGGCGACGTGCGGGATCCGGCCGGGTCCGCGTGGGTGGCGCTCGCCGACCGCACGGTCCCCCTGCCGGCGGGCGGGCTGCTCGGTATCCCGTCGTCACCGCTCGCGACGGACGTGCGCCGGGTCATCGACACGGCCGGTTCCGTCCGGGCCTACCGGGACCGCGTGCTGCCGGTGCTGAAGGTGGGGCGGTACGAGCGGCTCGGCCCGCTCGTCCGCAGCCGGATGGGCGAGCTGGTGCTCGAGCGCCTCGTCGCACCCGTGGTGCAGAACGTCTACGGCGTGGATCCCGACGACGTCCCGATCGACGCGATCGCACCCGGGCTGAACGCGGAGATCACCCGGACGGGCTCCCTGTCCGGCGCGGTCCTCCGGCTGCGCACCGCGGCCCCGCCCGGCGCCGCGGCACAGGGCCTGGTCGGCGGGGTCCATCGGCTCGTCGCGGCGCTCACCGACGCGGTGCGCGGCCTCGGCGTCGACGTCCGGACCGGCACGGAAGCGCTCGGCATCCACCCCGCGCCGTTCGGAGGCGGGATCACCGTGACGACCGCTCGGGAGGACCTCGCGGCCGATCGCGTCGTGCTCGCCGTCGACGGCGCCGCCGCGCTCGGCCTGCTCGCCGACGCCGCACCGGACCTCGCCACGATGCCCCGCCCCGCCGTCGCCGACAGCAGGGCGGTGCTGCTGCGGATCGACGACCGCCGTCTGGACCCCGCGCCGCGGGGCACCGGCGTGCTGCGCGCTGCCGGCCGTGCGGGTGTGCAGGCGAGCGCGCTCACCCACCTCACGGCGAAGTGGCCGTGGCTGGGCGAACGCGCCGGATCGGGTCACCACCTGGTCCGGGTCGCCTACCGCGGCGCCGCTCCCGTCTCGGACGCGGTGGTGCTCGCCGATGCGTCCGCACTGCTCGGCCTCGAGGGACTGAAGCCCGCCGATCGTGCCGATGCCCTGTGGTCGGATACGGCGCCGGCACTCGCCCCGGAGACGCTCGCGATCCGGGCCGCCCTCGCGGGGGCCGAGCTGCCGCAGGGCCTGGTCGTCGCAGGATCGTGGGTCGCAGGGACGGGCTTGGCATCGGTCGTGGCGTCGGCCGAGCGCGCAGCCACGCATGGAGGCTCCTGATTATTCATCGTGAAGTTCCTGGGCACACAGTCGCCGGTCGATAGTGTGACCGCCAGCCCTTTCCGAGGAGAGAGGGACTTCCGAGCAAAGAGGTGAACCATGCAGGGTCGAGTCCTTTTCGTCGCCGGTGCAGCGATCGGCTACGTCCTCGGCGCGCGCGCCGGGCGTCGCCGCTACGACCAGATCAAGGCCACCGCTGATCGGGTCTGGAACGACAAGAACGTCCAGAAGAGCGTGAACGACGTCGTCGGCACGGTGCAGGGCTTCGTCAAGGACAAGGCGCCCGAGGTGCAGGGCGCGGTCGTCGGGCAGGCGAAGAAGGTCGTGGCGAGGGTCAAGAAGTCCGATGACGACGGCGTGCCGTCGCCGTCGATCTGACGCCGATGGCGGACGACAAGAAGGACGGCCGCAAGTCCGTATTCGGTCTGATCGGCGACCTGCCCGGCATCATCAGCACGCTGATCCGCGACGAGATCGAGCAGATCAAGCGCGAGGCGATCACCCGGCTGAAGAGCGCGGGCATCGGCATCGCCCTGTTCGCGGTCGCGGCGGTCTTCCTCTACTTTGCGGTGTTCCCGCTGATCGCGGCCGCCGTGCTGGGCATCGGCGAGGCGCTGCCGTACTGGCTCGCCGCGCTCATCGTGGGCGTGTTCCTGCTCATCATCGCGGTCGTGTTCGCTCTCATCGGGCTCTCCCGGGTGAAGAAGGGCGTTCCTCCGGTACCGAAGGAGACGATCGACAGCGTGAAAGACGACGTGAAGGCGTTCAAGGGGGTCCAGCAGTATGACCGATGACAAGGAACGCGCGCTTTCGGAGATCCGATCCGACATCGAGGCCACCCGCCAGCGGCTCGCGGAGACGCTCGACGCCATCGAGGACCGCCTGGACGTGCCGAAGCGGGTCAGGACCGCGCTGCAGGACGCGATGGATCGCCTCGACGCGCTGCGTCAGGAGCGCCCCGAGGTCGTCTACGGCGTCCTCGCCGGCATCGCCGCGCTGCTCGCGTCGGTCACCGCGCTGATCGTCCGGGCCGCCACCCGCAAGTGACACCGCTCTCCTCCGGGGTCGATGGACCCCGGAGGAGAGCGCTGTGCGCAGGCACCGATCCGCACTGAGGCACACTGTTCTCGGGCCGCGCAGTGGCGCCTCCGGAGGTGCGAACCGTGCGCCGCCCGTCGCGCGGGTCGCAGCAGCCCGCATACGACGCCTGCACTGCTGCCAGCAAGGACTGCGCGATGACGAACGGCGGCTGGGCCCTCTGGGCCGTGTTCCGCAGAGCGACCTCGGGCCAGGTGCCCGGAGACGTGTCCGCCGACCACCTGAAGACCGTGATCGCCGACCTCGAGGGGCAGGGCGTCACGACGCGCGGCGTGTACGACGTGTCGGGCCTCCGCTCGGACGCCGACGTCATGTTCTGGCTGCACGGTGACGACGCGGCTGCGCTGCAGAGCGCGCTGCGCCGGATCCGCAGAACCGCGCTCATCGCCCCCCTTCTGCCGACCTGGAGCGCGCTCGGCGTGCACCGGGATGCGGAGTTCTCGACGAGCCACGTGCCCGGGTTCCTGCGCGGTGAGCGGGCTCGCGACTGGCTGTCGGTCTATCCGTTCGTCCGCGGGTACGACTGGTACGTGCTGCCGGAGGAGGACCGCAGGCGCATGCTCGCCGACCACGGCAGGAAGGGTGCGGCCTTCACCTCGGTCGTCGCCAACACCGTGGCCGCGTTCGCGCTCGGCGACTACGAGTGGATCCTCCCGATGGAGTCCGATTCGCTGACCGATCTGGTCGACATGATGCGCGCGCTCCGGGCGACGGAGGCGCGTCTGCACGTGAACGAGGAGACCCCGTTCTTCACCGGCCGCCGAATCGGCCTCGACGAGCTGCCCGAGGTGCTGTCATGACCATCGTCAACCTGAACGCCGTCCGGAACGCGAGCGAGCCCGCTTCCTCCGGACCGGAGTACGTGACCGAACCCGTCGACTACGACGGGATCCTGCTCGCGAGCTTCGGCGGGCCCGAGGGGCAGGACGACGTCATCCCGTTCCTCCGCAACGTCACGCGGGGCCGCGGCATCCCGGACGAGCGCCTCGAGGAGGTCGCCCACCACTACCGGCACTTCGGTGGCGTGTCCCCCATCAACGCGCAGAACCGCGCGCTGAAGGCGGCGCTCGAGACCGAGCTGGCCGCACGAGGCGTGGACCTGCCGGTCTACTGGGGCAACCGGAACTGGGGCCCCTACCTGGCGGACACGCTGCGCGAGGCGGCCGAAGCCGGGTCGACGCGCCTGATCGCGGTCGCCACCAGCGCGTACAGCTCCTACTCCTCCTGCCGCCAGTACCGGGAGGACTTCGCGCGCGAGCTCGACGCCACCGGGCTCGCCGACACGATGGTGATCGACAAGGTGGGGCAGTACTTCGACCACCCCGGGTTCGTGGGGCCGTTCGTCGCCGGTGTCGAGGACGGGCTGCGCGAGCTCGAGCAGCGCGTGCCGGGTATCGACCTCGCCACGCAGGCGCACGTGCTGTTCTGCACGCACTCGATCCCGACGGGCGACGCCGATCGAAGCGGTCCCGCCGCCCGCGGCTTCGGCGAGGGCGGCGCCTACGCGGCTCAGCACCGCGCCGTCGCGGAGGTCGTGATGGCGCGCGCCGGGCGCGACGTGCCCTGGGATCTCGTCTTCCAGTCCCGCAGCGGCCCGCCGACCCAGCCGTGGCTCGAGCCCGACGTGAACGACGCGCTGCGGCAGCTCGCCGCCGACGGCATCCGGGCGGTGCTCCTCGTGCCGCTCGGCTTCGTCTCCGACCACATGGAGGTCATGTGGGATCTCGACGAGGAGGCGACGGAGACGGCGCAGGAGCTCGGGATCGTCTCCGTGCGCACCCCGACCCCCGGCGTCGACCCGGCGTACGTCGCCGGGCTCGTCGACCTCGTCCTCGAGCGCGTGCACGGGACGCCTCCCTCCGCCCGCACGCGCGAGACGGGCCTCGGGCCCTGGTACGACGTCTGCCGGCGCGGTTGCTGTGAGAACGCGCGCCTGGGCTTCCGGCCCGCGGTAGCGGGTCTTCTCCCGTGACGGTGCGGCTCGGCACCAGGGGGAGCGCGCTCGCGCTCGCCCAGGCCGGGCTCGTCCGCGACGCCATCGCGATGCTCGGCGAGCACTGCGAGCTGGTCACGGTGACCACCGTCGGCGACGTCTCGAAGGCGTCGCTCGCGCAGATCGGCGGCACCGGCGTCTTCGCCGGTGCCCTGCGCACGGCCCTCACGGCCGGCGACGTCGACCTCGTCGTGCACTCCCTGAAGGACCTGCCCATCGCTCCCGCCCCCGGGCTCGTCGTCGCGGGGATCCCGCAGCGGGAGGACGCCCGCGACGCGCTCTGCGCCCGGGACGGGCTCGGACTCCAAGCGCTGCCTCCCGGTGCCGTGGTCGGCACCGGGTCGCCCAGACGGGTCGCGCAGCTGCTCGACCGACGACCCGATCTGCAGGTCGTCGACCTCAGGGGCAACGTCGACACCCGCCTCCGCCAGGTCCGGGACGGGCACCTCGATGCGGTCGTGCTGTCCCGGGCGGGGCTGGCGCGACTCGGCCGGCTCGACGCGGTGACGGAGGTGCTGCCGCTCGACGCCTGGCCCACCGCAGCCGGCCAGGGTGCGCTCGCGCTCGAGGTGCGGGAGGCGGACGCGGACCCCGCGACGGGCCTGGGCAGGATCGTCGAGGCGCTGACCGACCCAGCGGCCGCCGACGGCGCGATCGCCGAGCGCCGCGTGCTCGGGCTGCTCGAAGCGGGCTGCGCGGCACCGATCGGCGTCGCCAGCGAGGTCGGCGCGACGCACGCCGTGCTGTGGGCGAGCGTGCACCGGCCCGGCGGCCGCGAGCGGCTCGACCGCCGTCGCGCGGTCGACTACCCCGCTGGGGGCCGAGCGGCTGCCCTCATCGCCGCCGCCGAGGACCTGACGAGGGAGCTGCTCGACGCCGGTGCGGCGCGGCTCGCACCGCTCGGAGCGGCGTCGTGACGACGACGAAGCCGCTGCGCGGGTGGCGCGTGCTCGTGCCCCGCGGGGGTCCGTGGGGTCACGGCGTCGCAGCCGAGCTGCGGTCCCGCGGCGCGGTCCCGGTCGTCGCCCCCTCCATCAACTTCGCCGGCACCGCCGACGAGCCGGCGCTGAACGAGGCGGTCGCGCGCCTCGCGGCCGGCGAGTACGACTGGATGTCGGTCACGAGCGCCACCACGGTCGACGTGCTCGCCGCGCACCGGGTCGAGATCCCCGAACGCACCCGCATCGCCGCTGTGGGCGAGACCACCGCGGCGGCGCTCGGCGCGGCGGGATACGGCGTCGACTTCGTGCCGCGCCGGGACAACTCGGCGAGCGGGCTGCTCGCGGAGTGGTCCGAGGCGACCGATGGCATCGTGCCCCTGCGGATCCTCGCGCTGCGCAGCGAC
This sequence comes from uncultured Amnibacterium sp., assembly GCF_964244015.1. NCBI lineage: Bacteria > Bacillati > Actinomycetota > Actinomycetes > Micrococcales > Microbacteriaceae > Amnibacterium > uncultured Amnibacterium sp. Next base: position 40,791 of record NZ_CAXTHO010000006.1, read on the forward strand.
ATCGCGAAGCCCGTGCTCACCGACGGGCTCCGGGCCGCCGGGCACGACGTCGACTCCGTCATCGCCTACCGCACCGTCGGCGTGCCGATCGCGCCGGACACGGTCGCCGCGGTCGCGTCCGGACAGTTCGACGCCATCCTGATCACCTCGGGCAGCGTCGCGAACCAGATCTCCGTGCAGATCGGCCTCGTGCCGTCGCGGACCGTGATCGCGTGCATCGGACCCCGGACCGCCGTCGACGCCGAGGCCGCCGGCCTCCGCGTCGATCTCGTCGCCCGCTCGCGCAGCAGCGAATCGCTCATCGACACCCTCGAAGAGCTCGCCGCGCACCGATCGGTGCAGGGACCGCTGCAATGACCCAGGTGATCCGGCCCCGACGCCTCCGGCAGACGTCCGCGGTCCGTCGACTCGTCGCCGAGACCCGCCTGGATCCCGCCCAGCTGGTGCTGCCGATGTTCGTGCGCGAGGGCCTCGCCGAGCCGAGGGCGATCGAGTCGATGCCCGGCGTGCAGCACCACTCGATCGACAGCCTGCGCCGCGCGGTCACCGCCGCGGCGGAGACCGGCGTCGGCGGGGTGATGCTCTACGGCGTTCCCGAGACCCGCGACGCGGTCGGCTCGGGCGGCACCGACCCGGACGGCATCCTGAACGTCGCCACCCGCGCGGTGGCGGAGGAGGTCGGCGACGCGCTGGTCGTGCAGACCGACCTGTGCCTCGACGAGTTCACGGACCACGGCCACTGCGGCGTGCTGGCGGCCGACGGCTCGGTCGACAACGACGCGACCCTCCTCCGCTACCAGGAGATGGCGCTGGCGCAGGCCGCCGCCGGATCGCGGATGCTCGGGCTGTCCGGGATGATGGACGGCCAGGTCGCGGCGGTGCGCGCGGCGCTCGACGGCGCCGGCCGGGCGGACGTGCTGGTGCTGGCCTACTCGGCGAAGTACGCCTCGTCGCTGTACGGGCCGTTCCGAGACGCGGTCGAGTCGACGCTGCAGGGCGACCGCCGGACCTACCAGCTCGACCCGGCGAACCGGCGGGAGGGGCGCCGGGAGGCCGTCCTCGACATCGAGGAGGGCGCGGACGTCGTGATGGTCAAGCCCGCGTCGTTCTACCTCGACGTGCTGGCCGACGTCGCGGCCGCAAGCCCCGTGCCGGTGTGGGCGTACCAGGTGTCGGGCGAGTACGCGATGATCGAGGCCGCCGCCGCCAACGGCTGGATCGACCGCGATCGCACGATCCTCGAGTCCATCACCGCGATCCGCCGCGCCGGAGCCGACGCGGTGCTCACCTACTGGGCTGCGGAGGTGGCGGGATGGCTGCGGACCCGGTGACCTCGACCGCGGGGGCGCATCTCGCGGACGCGCCGGATGCGGAAGGCGCGGTGGCGCCGGTGCAGGAGGCGTTCGACGGCAACGCGCGCCTCTTCGAGCGCGCGCAGCGGCGGATCCCCGGCGGCGTCAACTCCCCCGTCCGCGCCTACCGGTCCGTCGGCGGCGCGCCCCGCTTCATCCGGCGCGCCTCCGGTCCCTACGTCTACGACGCGGAGGACCGGGAGTACGTCGACCTCGTCGCGAGCTGGGGTCCCGCGCTGCTCGGGCACGGCAACCCCGCCGTGGTGGCGGCGGTGAAGGCGGCGGCGGATCGCGGGCTGTCCTTCGGCGCCCCGACGGAGGGCGAGGTGGAGCTGGCCGAGCTCGTGCACGAGCGCGTGCACCGCGACGGCCGCTCCCCGATCGAGCGCCTCCGGCTCGTGTCGACCGGCACCGAGGCGACGATGACCGCGGTGCGGCTCGCGCGCGGCGCGACCGACCGGCCGCTGATCGTGAAGTTCGCCGGGCACTACCACGGGCACTCCGACGGCCTGCTCGCGGATGCCGGGTCGGGCGTCGCGACGCTCGCGCTGCCCTCCTCCGCCGGCGTGCCCGCCGAGATCGCCGCGCAGACGCTCGTGCTGCCGTACAACGACGAGTCCGCGCTGCGCCTGGCGTTCGAGCGCCACCCCGGCCGGATCGCCGCGGTGATCACGGAGGCGGCGGCCGCGAACATGGGCGTCGTCGCTCCGGACGCCGGGTTCAACCGCGTGCTCGTCGACGTCGCGCACGCGCACGGCGCCCTCGTCATCCTGGACGAGGTGCTGACCGGCTTCCGCGTGCACGCGGGCGGCTGGTGGGCGCTCGACCCCGCCGGCGCCGTCGACGTCGACCTGATCGCCTTCGGCAAGGTCATCGGCGGAGGGCTGCCGCTCGCGGCCCTCGGCGGCCGTGCCTCGGTGATGGATCTGCTCGCCCCCCTCGGTCCCGTCTACCAGGCGGGCACCCTCTCCGGGAACCCGCTCGCCGTGGCTGCGGGCCTCGCCACCCTGCGTGCGGCCGACGACGCCGTCTACGCGCGCGTCGATGCCGCGGCGGACCGGGTCGTCGCCGCGGTCACCGGCGCGCTGTCGGAGGCGGGCGTGCAGCACGCGATCGGCCGGGCGGGCAACCTGTTCAGCGTCGCGTTCGGGCTGACCGCCCCGCCGCGCGATTACGACGAGGTCCGGGCGCAGGAGGCGTGGCGGCACGCGCCGTTCTTCCACGCGCTGCTGGAGCAGGGCGTCAGCCTGCCGCCGTCGGTCTTCGAGGCGTGGTTCCTGACCGCCGCGCACGACGACCGGGCGCTGAGCCGCGTGGAGGAGGCCCTCCCCGCGGCCGCCCGAGCCGCGGCCGCCGCGACCCCTCGTGCCTGACGCGGACTTGCCACTCGACGCCCTTCTGAACGCCGATTCGGGGCATCCAGTGGCAAGTCCGCGTTACCGGGTGGGCGCCTCCGGGCTCCCCCTCCGCACCAGCAGGAGGCGCCGTCGCCGCCGCCCGTGAGCGCGTGCTCGACGAGCGCGAACCGGTCGGCGGTCGTGGGCACGACCCGCACCTGGGCGCTCACCGCTCGAGGTCGACCACGACGCGGCCCCGCACCCGGCCGGCGAGCACGTCGGCGGCGGCGGCCGGCGCCTCCTGGAGCGTCACCGTGCGCTCGATCAGCCGGTCGACGACGTCACCGTCGATCCGGGCCGCGAGCAGGTCCCAGGCCTCGGTCCGGACGGATGGGAGCAGATCGACCGAGAAGATCCCGGCGAGCGTGACGCCGCGCAGGATGAACGGCAGCACCGTGCCGGGCAGGTCGGGGGAGCCGGCGAGCCCGCACGCGGCGACGATCCCGCCCGGGACCGTCTGCGCGATCGCGTTCACGAGGGCCCCGCCGCCCACCGAGTCGACGACGCCAGCCCACCGCGCCGACTGCAGCGGACGACCCGGTTCCGCGGGGAGGCGGTCGACGACCTCCGTGGCGCCGAGCCCTCGGAGGTGGTCGCCGATCGTCGCCGCGCGGCCGGTCGCGGCGTGCACCTCCACGCCGGCGGCCGCCAGCAGGGCGATCGTGAACCCGCCGACCCCTCCGCCGGCGCCGGTCACGAGGACCGGGCCGCCGGGCGGGCCCGCGCGCTCCAGCGCGAGGACGGCGAGCGCGGCGGTGACGCCGGCCGTCCCGATCGCGGCGGCCTGCCTCGGTGAGAACACGTCCGGCACCCGCACGGCGGTCGACGCGTCGATGGCGGTCCGTTCGGCGAGGCCGCCGTCCCGCCGCTCACCGAGCCCGGTCCCTGTCACGACGAGCACCTCGCCGTCGGCGCCGCGGCCGACCACGTCGATGCCCGGCACCAGCGGGAGCGCCCGGAGCACGCCGGGGCGCCCGGCCAGGGCGAGGGCGTCCTTGTAGTTGAGCGACGACCACATCCCGGTGAGGACCGTGCCCTCCGGATCGGGGTGCTCCGCGAGGGAGGCGGGGACGCCCTTCTCGGTCGCGACCAGGGCGCGCATGCTCAGGAGTCGAGGTCCACGATCCGCGCCTCGCCGACGCTCGGACGGCCTCCTGTCACCGCGGCCTTCACGTACTTCAGCAGCACGAGCGGCTTCGGGTCGTCGCTCGCCCAGTACTCCGCCGTGTGGGCGGTGACCTTGAGCAGTGCGACCTTCGGGTCGGCCCTGCCCTGCTCGAACCACGCCTGCGCTCCGGTGTCCCAGAGCTCGTCGATCTTCGCGGCATCCGTGACGATCTCCGCCTCGCCGGCGAGCGACACCCACCCCTTGCCCGACTCGAGCGCGACGTTGACCTGCGGGTTCGAGCGGATCTCGTCCGTCTTGTGGGACGGGTCCTCGGTGAAGAACCAGAGGTCGCCGTCGAACTCGCGCTCCTTCACCGCCATCGGGCGGCTCACGAGGTGCCCCTCCTCGTTCACGGTCGTGATGATCCCGATCCGGGCCTTGCCGATGAGTACCTGGAGCTGCTCGAGCTCGTCTGTCGTCGCCATTCGCCGGACGCTAGTCGGGGAGCCTCGACAGTCGCTGGACCGGTCGACGGGGATCCGCACCGACGTCGAACGACACCGCTGTGGTTCTTATGCTGTTCCCGTGCGGGGGACAGCGATCCCGGCGGCCCACGGGTCGCCGGCGGTGCGGACCGTCTACGCGCCCGCCGAGCCGGTCGAGCTGCTCGCCACGGTCCGGGTGCTGCGACGCGGCGCGGGCGACCCCACCTTCCGGCGGGAGATCGACTGTCCCGTCGTCTGGAGGACCGTCAGGACGCCGGCAGGCGGTGCGACGCTGCGGCTCGCCCAGCACGCCGACGGCTCGGTCCACGCCTACGCCTGGGGCGACGGCGCCGAGTGGGCGATCGACGGCGTGCCCGAGCTGCTCGGCGCGGGCGACGACTGGAGCGGGCTCGACGTCGCGGCCGTGCCGCTGCTCGCCGAGACGCATCGGCGGCACCCCGGCCTGCGACTCACCCGGTGCCGGCAGGTCGTCGAGATGCTCGTCGCCGCGATCCTCGAGCAGAAGGTCGCGACCGTCGACGCGCATCGCGCGTGGGCCTGGCTGATCCGGCGCCACGGCGAGGCGGCGCCCGGACCCGCGCCGGACGGCATGCGGGTGCCGCCGCCCGTGCAGACCTGGCGGCGCATCCCCTCCTGGGACTGGCATCGCGCCGGTGTCGACCCGAAGCGGTCCGCCGCGGTGATGGCGGCGACCGCGGTGGGACCCGGCCTCGAGCGCACCCTCGCGCTCGGCCGCGGTGGTGCGGAGGTCGCGAAGCGGCTCAGGAGCGTGCCGGGCGTCGGCATCTGGACCTCGGCCGAGACGACCCAGCGCTCGCACGGCGACCCGGACGCGCCGAGCTTCGGCGACCTGCACCTGCCCGGCATCGTCGGCACCGCGCTGATCGGCGAGAAGGTCGACGACGCGGGGATGCTCGAGCTGCTCGAGCCCTGGCGCGGCGACCGGCAGCGGGTGATGCGCCTGATCGTCGCCTCGGGCGTCGCCGTCCCCCGCCGCGCCCAGCGCCTGGCCCCGCAGGATCACCGCTTCCACTGACTTTTCGCGGATCAGGCCCGTTTCGCGACGCGCCGCATCAGGCGCGCCCTCGAACGGCGTGGCGTCGAAACCAGCCTGAACGGCGAAAAGTGGTCAGACGGCGGGGCGGGTCGGGGAGGTGAGCTGCGCCGGAGGGAGG
>NZ_CAXTHO010000007.1:0-30113 GCF_964244015.1 uncultured Amnibacterium sp.
GCAGGCGCGGTCCGGGGCAGCCGGAGCCGCCGCTCGTCACACCGACGCGGTTCGGCTTCAGCGTCGCGCGAGGGGAGTCGCGCTCCAGATGCGCGCGAGGGCGTAGCAGGCGAAGCTCACCGCGCTGATGAAGAAGCTCGCCTTCACGTCGGGGAAGGTCAGGCTGAGCAGCAGGCCGCCGTCCGCAGCGAGGATCGCGATGCCGATCGCGATCGCGGTGCCCCTGCCCGGCGCCGCGGTGAGGTGCCGCGCTGCGGCAGCCGGCGTGACAGCGAGGCTCAGCACCAGCAGGGTGCCGACGATCTGGGATGCCTCCGTCACCGTGAACGCCAGGACCGCCACGAACACGAGCCCCACCCCCCGGGTGTTCACGCCGCGGGCTGCCGCGACGTCCGGATCGATGGAGGCGAACAGCAGGGGTCGGTAGATGACTCCCATCACGATCAGGATCACGACCGCGATGACACCGAGGATCACGATGTCGGTCGCGCTGACCCCGAAGATCTGCCCGAAGAGGATGTTCGTAGCAGCACTGGCGAAGCCGTGGTAGAAGGACAGCAGCAGGATCCCGAGGCCGAGACCGGCGGCGAGGATGACGCCGATCGAGGAGTTCCGCTCTCGTGGCCGATCGCCCAGCAGCCCGATCGCCACGGCGACGACGAGGGAGCCGGCGAGCGCTCCTCCGAGTGCGTCGTCGGCGATCAGCAGGCCGGCCGCAGCGCCGGTGAAGCTGAGCTCGGCGGCGCCGTGCACTGCGAAGGCCATGTCGCGCGAGGCGACGAACGGTCCGACGAGGCCGCAGATGACCGCAACGAGCAGGGCGGCGACGAGCGCGTGCTGCGCGAACGGGAGCGCGAGGTAGTCGACGAGGTTCAGTGGAGGTGGCCCTCTCCCGGGTAGTCGGACCGGGTGTCCCCGGTTCCCGTGATCATCACGTTGCCGCCGTGCCGGAACACCCCGATCGGTGCGCCGTACAGGTCGCTGAGCGTCCGCTCGGTGATCACCTCGTCGGGGGTGCCGATCACCCATCGTCCGGCGACGAGGTACAGCACCCGGGTCACGTACGGCAGGACCGGGTTGATCTCGTGCGTCACGAAGATCACCGCGGTGTGGGACTCCCGCCGGCGCGCGTCGATCAGGGCGGTGATGGTGCGTTGATTCGCCAGATCGAGGGAGAGCAGCGGTTCGTCGCACAGCAGCAACCCCGGGTCGCTCAGCAGCGCTTGCGCGATCCGGAGCCGCTGCTGCTCTCCGCCGGAGAGCCGGCCGATCGGTTCGTCCGCGTAGGCGGCTGCGCCGACCGCGGCGATCGCGGCGTCGACCCTCGTCTGGATCTCTGCGCGGCGGCGACGCGGTCCGTATCGGTGCCCGTCCGCGCCGAGCGCGACCAGGTCACGGCCGCGCGCGGCGAGATCAGCGTCGAAGCCGCGCTGCTGCGGCACGTACCCGACGTCGGGGTTGCCTCGCCGCGCCGGGCTGCCGGCCACGGTGATCCGTCCCGCGATCAGTGGCACGAGACCGAGGATCGCTTTCAGCAACGTCGTCTTCCCGGACCCGTTCGGGCCGAGCACCGCCAGGAACTCGCCGGGCTCGACCCTGAGGTCCAGGCCGAACCACAGCGTCCGTCCACCCTGCGCGACGCCGGCACCGGCGAGGTCCAGGACGGATGCCTGCGCGCCGGTCATCCGCCGAGCGCGGCGAGGATCTCCTCGGCCTGGCGCAGCTGCCACGACTGGTAATCCTTGTCGGTCGAGGGGATCGTCTCGGTCACTCCGACCACGGGAACGCCGGCGTCGGTCGCGAGCTTCTTGATGTTCGTCGTCTCAGGGTCGGTGACCTGGCCGTTGTAGAGCAGGACCTTGACGGTCCTGTTCGTGATCGCGCTCTCGAACGCGGCGTTCGCCGCAGGAGACGGGTCCTCGCCCTGCTCGACCGCCTCGGTAAACGACTGCGGTGTGCCGAGCGTCAGGCCGGCGGCCTTCGTCAGGTAGGCCGGCACCCGCTCCGTGTAGGCGATCTTCGTCCCCGCGTACTTGGACTTGATCGTGGCGATGGTCTCCTCGATCGGCTTCAGCGAGTCGTCGAACGCCTGCGCGTTCGCAGCGTAGGTCGTCGCGTTCGCCGGGTCCGCCGTGCTCAGCTGCTGCTGGATCGCGTCCGCGACCTCCGCTACGCGCGCGGTGTCGTACCAGACGTGCGGGTTCGGGCTCGCCCCGGTGATGTGCAGCACCTTCTGCACCGAGATGACCTCACGGCCGCTGTTGGGGGAGGCTTCGAGCAGCTTGCTCATGAAGTCGTCGTACCCGAGACCGTTCTCGATGACGAGCTCCGCGCGGGCCAGCGCCGCCGCGTCGACGGCGTCGGACTCGTACTCGTGCGGGTCCGCATCCGGGTCCTCGATGATCGACGTCACCGTGACATGATCGCCGCCGATCTGCCGGGCGATGTCGCCCCAGAAGTTCTCGCCGGCGACGACGCCGATCTTCGTGCCGCTGCCGGAGGAGGGTTCCGGCGATCCACTGCAGGCTGCGAGCAGCAGCATGGCTGCGGTGGTCGCTGCGACCGCGGCGGCGGGGCGTCGAGAACGGGAACCGGACGATCGTGGGGTCTGCGGTCGAGGCACCCCCACACTCTATTGAGTATCGTTATCGATATGGAAATCGGGTCGCGCAGCCTAGAGGTGCGCTGGTCGAACCCGTCTTCAGCGGCAGTGCGCGGGGAGCTGTCAACGCCGCGACGCCGCCACGGTCGCCGGCTCCGGAGATGCCGGCTCCAGGTCGGCCGCGGCGCACGTATGACAGGTGCCGAACACGTCGACGACGTGCTGCGGGCGGATGAAGCCGTGCGCGGCCGCGGTCGATGCGGCCCAGTCCTCGATCTCGTCCGCTTCGATCTCGACGGCTCTGCCGCACGAGCGGCAGATCAGATGGTGGTGATGCCTGGTCGTGGCGCAGGCGCGATAGCGGCTCTCACCGTCGGGCGACTGCAGTGTGTCCGCCTCCCCCTCGGCGGAGAGGTCCGCGAGCGCGCGGTACACCGTCGCGAGACCGATCGAGGACCCCGAGTCCCTCAACGCGGCGTGCAGATCCTGCGCGCTGACGAAGTCGTCACGGCGGTCCAGCGCGTCGCGAACGGCGGCCCTCTGCCAGGTGTTCCGCTTCACGCCCACACCGTAACCCCGCCCGACATCGAGGCCGCACCCGGCCGAGAACCTCCCCCACCTGTCACGCCTCATCGAGCCTCCTCAGCGCCCACGACGACTCGGCCGAGACCCGGGCCGCGCGAAAAGTCGCCCGGTGCGCCTCGCCCCGGTTCGGTCTGGCGCCGTTAGCGTCCGGGGAACACCACCGAGGAGCCTCAGTGCAGAAGCCCCATCTCGTCTCGTTCGTCGTCGGCGTCGCTGTCGTCGCCGCGACGGCGATTCCGACGGTTGCTGCCGCACGGCCGGTGACGTCCACGCATGCCGCAGCGACGTCGACGACGGTGTCCGCGAAGGCGCTGCTGAATGACCTCCCCGTGAAGAAGGAGGCGCACGCAGCCACCTCCGTCCGGTCGAAGTTCACGGCGTGGATCGATGCGGACCGGGACGGCGAGGACACCCGAGCCGAAGTCCTGAAGGCCGAGTCGTTGACGAAGGTGCGCTTCGACCAGTACGGCGAGGTGAAGACCGGCAAGTGGATCTCCCGCTACGACGGGGTCATCGTGGCGGTCGCGTCGAAGGTCGCCATCGACCACCTCGTTCCGCTCGCGGAAGCGTGGGTCTCCGGCGCAGCCGGTTGGACGGCGTTGAAGCGAGAGGCGTACGCGAACGACATCGGCGATGCCGCTGGCCTCATCGCGGTATCCGCGCACGCAGCCCGGTCGAAGGGCGATCGAGAACCCGATGCGTACCTGCCTGCTCGGAGGTCCTACCGCTGCACGTACGTGAAGAACTACATCGCCGTGAAAGCCCGGTGGCACCTCTCGGTGAACATCGCCGAGAAGATCGCGCTCGGGCGCGACCTGGCGGTCTACTGCTCGACGATGACGGTCAGGAGGCCGACCGCCCCGAGCATCGCCGTGCTCACAGGGCGCGCGTCGACGCCGACCACGAGCCCTCCGCCCTCTCGCCCAGCCACCCCGACCCCCGCCCCCACCCCGACGTCCACGCCCACGTCTGGGCCGACAGCGACACCCACGCCCACGCCCACGCCGACAGCCACGCTGACGCCCGTGCCGACGCCGACGCCTACGCCCACGTCTGAGCCGGTAGCGCCACCGATCGCGGCGGCTCCGCCGACGGCTGTACCCGCACCGACGGCGACGACGAGTGCCCCGAGCGCCTCCTACGCCAACTGTGCTGCCGTTCGCGCTGCGGGTGCAGCGCCGCTGTACCGCGGGCAGCCCGGCTACCGCAGTGCGCTCGACCGTGATGGGGACGGCGTCGCGTGCGAGACCTGATGAACCGCCGACGACCGCGTAGCAGGCCAGGACGACCGGGGTTCTTCGATCTGCTCGGAGCGTCTGCGGCTCCGGGCCGACGTTCGGCGGGGCGCCGCGACGATGCCGACGTCCCAGGACGCCGAGCGGATGACGGGGTCAGCCGTGGGAGGCCGCGACCCGCGGCGCCTCACGCTGCGTGTCCGCGACGTCGACCTCGAGACCGCGGGAATCGCGCAGCTTCGCGTCGATGTGCTGCGCGACCGTGATCGGCGCGTAGAGCACCGCCTCCTGGAGGCCCTCGACGTCATCGGCCCGCAGCAGGGTGACGACGCCGAAGCGGCCCGATCGCCTCACGCTTCGGGCGGCCCGGCGTCCGCGCGACCGGCGGGCAGGTGCGGCATGTGGATCTCTCCGGGGTCGACGTCGACGTCGCCCGGGTCGGTGTAGTCGCCGGTGCCGGGCAGCAGTTTCACCGCCGACCGGTCGATGCCCGGATCGGCGAACACCGGGCTGTCCGTCTGGTCGTCCTGCAGCACCTCCGTCTCGCGCTCGCTGGACGGCGAGTAGTCGGTGTCCAGACGCTCGGACGGGTCGACCTCGGAGTTGGACTCGATCGGGTCCTTCGAATGCGTGCTCACTCCCCTGACGGTACGGGGGTCGCCTCCGACCGCACTCAGGCGCCGAGCTGCAGGAGGGTCGTGCGCAGCTCCGCGACCACGTCCGCATGTCCGGCGATGGTCATCCGGTGGGTGGGGGCGTCCTCCTCGAGCCCGCGGACGGAACCACCGGCCTCCTGGACCAGCAGCGCACCGGCCGCCTGATCCCACGGGTTCAGTCCCTGCTCGAAGTACGCGTCGAGGCGGCCGGCCGCGACGGATGCGAGGTCGATCGCGGCACCGCCCGCCCGGCGCAGGTCGCGGACCCGGGAGAGCAGCGGCTGCGCGACCCTCGCCTGGTTCGTGCGGATGTCCTGCGTGTAGTGGAAGCCGGTGGCGACGAGCGCTCGATCGAGCGGTACGGGCTCGCGGACCTGCAGCCGGCGCCCGTCGAGGTACGCGCCGCCGCCGGCCGATGCGGTGAAGAGCTCACGGAGGATCGGCGCGTGCACCGCACCGGCGATCGCCGTCCACGAAGCGGGATCGGGATCGCCCTCCACCACGGCGATCGAGACCGACCAGTTGGGGAGGCCGTAGAGGTAGTTGACCGTGCCGTCGATGGGGTCGACGACCCAGGTGAGACCGCTGGTGCCGGCTCCTCCGCCCGACTCCTCGCCGAGGAAGCCGTCGTCCGGTCGCAGCGTCGCGATGCGCCCGCGGATCAGGTCCTCGGTCGCGCGATCGGCCTCGGTGACGATGTCGATCGGCGACGACTTCGTGGCGGCGACCTCCACCCCGGCCCGCCTGAGGCGCGCGGCGAGCGTGCCGGCCTCCTCCGCGACGGAGCGCGCGATCTCGAGCAGTTCCTCGTGGGCCATGACCGCAACCCTGCCGGAGCGCCGCTGCGTGTCCTGCTCAGGAGACCGCCGGATGCCCACCGCTCATAGACTTCTCCCAGAAGACTCCAGTGGTTCGTATGGCCGGTACCGAATGGGCTCTTCGGTAGGAGGCGTTCCATAGCCCGTGTGAACGACCAGAACCCATTCGACGTCACGCCCGACGACGAGCACCGTCCCGCGGCCGACGCCGCACAGCCGACCACGCCTGAGCCGTCGACCGTCGCGGCGCCGCATGACGGCACGACGGCCTTCGCGGAGGAAGCGCCGGTCGACCCTGCGGTCGCCGCTGCAGACGCGGATCGGGCACATCGCAAGCACCGCCGCGTCGCAGCGCTGAGCATCGCCGCAGCGGTCATCTTCACCGCCGGCGCCGGTGGTGGTGCGGCCGCATCGCTCGCACTCGCGCGCAGCACCACGGCGACGAGCGCGGACGGCGGCTCGAGCACGCAGGGCGGGACCTCGACCCAGGACGGATTGGGGAACGGCACCCAGGGCGGATTCGGCAGCGGCTCGGGCGGCACCGGCGGATTCGGCCAGTTCCGGCCCGGCGGCGGCTCGTCCGGCACCGGTTCCTCCGCCGGCACCGCGACGACGGCGACCGCGGCCCAGATCTCGGGTCTCGTCACGATCGAGACCCAGCTCGGCTACGAGAACGGGGAGGCGGCCGGTACCGGCATCATCCTCACCTCAAGCGGCCGGATCCTCACGAACAACCACGTGATCGACGGGGCGACCGCGATCAAGGTCACCGTGGAGTCGACGGGGACGACCTACACGGCGGACGTCGTCGGCACGAACGCGACGAAGGACATCGCGGTGCTCCAGCTGAAGAACGCATCCGGTCTGACCCCTGCCGACGTCGCCACGAGCACACCGTCGACCGGTGACGCCGTGACCGCGGTCGGCAACGCGAACGGCACCGGGACGCTGAGCGCAGCCGCGGGCACCGTGAGCGCGCTCGACCAGACGATCACCACCTCGAGCGAGGGCGGCACGGCCGGGGAGACGTTGAACGGGCTGATCGAGATCAGCGCCGACGTCGTCTCCGGCGACTCGGGCGGCGCGGTGGAGAACACCGACGGCGACGTCATCGGCGTCACCACCGCCGCATCCTCCGGCACCTCGGACGTGACCGGCTACGCCATCCCCATCAGCAGCGCCCTGAGCGTCGCGAAGCAGATCATCGCCGGTGACGACACGGCCGAGATCACGATCGGCCTTCCCGCCTTCCTGGGCATCGGGATCTCGAGCGACACGAGCGGCGCGGTCATCGGCTCCGTGCTCCCCGGCACCGCGGCAGCGAAGACCGACCTCGCGGCCGGCGACACCATCACCGCGGTCGGCGGTACGACGATCTCCTCCGGCAGCGAGCTGTCCGCAGCGATCGCCGAGCACGCCGTGGGCGACAGCGTCACGATCACCTACACGACCACGAGTGGCACCAGCCGCGCCGTGACGGTGACGCTGACCGCAGGACCGGCCGACTGATGACGGTCGACATCACGACCTGGGCGGCGGAGCACTCCGCCGCCCTCGTCGGGCTTCCGTCGGCGGCGGCCGAGCAGGAGGTCGCCGACGCGGGTCTCCGCAGCCGCATCGCCGGTCCGGACACGATGCTCACGCTCGAGTTCCGTCCCGACCGCATCACCCTGACCACCGACGAGTCCGACGTCGTGACGGCGGTCCGCCCCGGCTGACGGCTCGGACCCGCTCGTTGCACGAAGCGACGAAGGCGGGTCAGGCGGTGCGGAAGGCGCGAGCCGCCGGGCAGTCGAACGGGTCCGCGTGGCGGGCGCCGACGCGGTGCAGGTAGCCGAGCACCAGGCGCCAGGCGGTGACCACGTCGTTCTGCACGTACTCGATGCCGAGCTGCGCGCAGTACTCGCGGACCATCGGGCGGACCTTGCGCAGGTTCGCGCTCGGCATGTTCGGGAACAGGTGGTGCTCGATCTGGAAGTTCAGGCCCCCCATGAGGTGCTCGACCGGTCGGCCACCGCTGATGTTGCGGGAGGTGAGCACCTGGCGACGGAGGTAGTCGACCTTCTCGTCGCGGCCGATGACCATCATCCCCGTGTGGTTCAACGCGAACGTGCCTCCCATGTAGATGCCGAACGACGCGAGCTGCACCGCCATGAAGGCGATGCCGAGCACCGGGCCGAGCAGCAGGAGCACGAGGGTCGGGAAGCCGATCAGGCGCAGCAGCACGAACGCCGCCTCCTGCTTGCGGTGCGCGACCTTCTCGCCTCCGAAGATCGCCTTGACCGCGGAGACGTGCAGGTCGAGCCCGGCGAGCGCCAGGATCGGGATGAACCAGAAGCCCTGGTGCGCCGTGAGCCAGCCCTTGAAGCCGGAGCGGACCGGCGCCTCGTCCGCCACGAAGACGACCGCGCCGGGCACGATGTCCCCGTCCTTGCCGACGGTGTTCGGATTGCCGTGGTGACGCGTGTGCTTGTGCATCCACCAGCCGTAGCTGAGGCCGACGAACAGGTTCGCGACGATCCGGGAGAACATCTCGCCGCGGGGACCGGAGGTGAAGATCTGCTTGTGCGCGCCGTCGTGCGCGAGGAAGGCGGTCTGGGTGAAGACCACGGAGAAGCCGAGGGCGACGAGCAGCTGCCACCACGTGTGCCCGAGGGTCGCGAGCAGCACGAACCCGGTCGCGTAGAGCACGCCGAGCACGATCACGCGGGTGAGGTAGGAGCCCGGGCGGCGGCGCAGCAGGCCGGCGTCCTTCACGCGCTTCGCCAACGCGGTGTAGTCGCTGGCGTGCGCGGCCTGCGCCTCCCCGACAAGCGTCGTACGCGGGCGGGTCGTGCGGACGGGCCTCGGAGCGACTGCGGTCATCGGGCGAAGGTACGTGGGGGAGCGATTCGGCGCGTCCCGCTGCAGGACCCTCTTCAGCCCCTACCGCAGTACGGGTGCGTGCCGCAGCCGCTGCACACGGGGCAGACCCCCGAAGTGGGGACTGGGACAGACAGATCTGTCTGTCCTACTGTCCTAATCAAGCGGTCACCCCCGCGAGCCGGCCCCCCACCGGCACCCAGTGAAGACGTTCGCGCACTTCCCCAGAGTCGCGACACCGCAGCCGGCCCCCACCGGTCGCGGAACCAGCAGAAGCGCCGCCGGCGGTCAGCCCCCACTGACCACGGCGGCGCTGCTGTTTCCCCGAAGCGGAGAGCAACCGGCCGGCAGCTCTCGAGGAACTCCAGGTCCGTGCAGCCCAGCGCTTCCAACATCACTCCGACATACGGCGGCACTGTCCACGATTCAACGCGGGAGAGCGAGGCGGCTACAAGGTGCACCCGACCTGCTCGTGGTGAAATTTCACGAACTTGCGGCGGATTGGAGAAATACCCAGCCCCCCGTCGACGGCGAGAGAACTGGAAGCTGTAAGTCCAAGCCCACGGCCCGCAACGAGCACTTCCTAGCGAGCTGCACTCACCAGCACGGGGGGCTTGTGGCGCCTGCACAGCTGGCTCGTCTGAGTCGTGATCGCTGGATTCGCTCGGAAGGACTCCAAGCAGCGAACCGCATCGCCGAAGACGCGAGCCGGATCTCCTCCGAAGCGAACAGCATCTCCCGCGTGAACGCCGACGTCGCCAACGAGGTGAACGACGTGCGGCGGGACGTGGTGTGGATCGCCCCCGGCAAGGCGAACGTTGTGCACATCGGCCGGGCCATCGCGAAAGTCGTCGCGGGCGAAGTGACGGTGGACGGCGAGCTGAGGCGCTTCGAGGTGGACACGATCGCTCACGGCGACGGGCCGGTGCTCGAATCCCGGTGGCGGCGACCTCCGTTCGACAGGAAGCAGCGGAGCGAGGTGAGGTTGAGGTGAGAAACGACTGAGCTGACACGCGCCGATCGATGGTGATGGGCCGGAACTACCCCCGATACACGGATCGGCACTCCGTCGGCTGGACGATCCTCTAGCGAACAACACGCTGCCGGCCGAGGAGGACGAGAGGTGGCAGGCGATGACCTCAGTCACCCGGGCATAACCCGCTACTTCTGGAAATCCCAGCGCCCCGTTGTCAGTTCACGAAGGACTAGTCGGAGCAGGTGATAGTGACCTCGCCCGCATTCCACCCGACACGAAATGGTTGTCGATGATGTCGCCACCCTTGTTCAACCGCTCCTAATAGGAACCATGGAGGTTACCCTTGACGATGTAGGTGCCGGCCTTGATCTACCCGCCGACGCGATAGGTGCCGGCGTAGAACCGTTCTCCGTTCGCGAGCTCCTCGGCGATCTTCTTCGCGTTCGGGTGATTCGGACCGGTGCGCTCGTCCACCTGCGATTCCGAGTAGCTGCTCATCATCAACAAGATTGGCGCAGCGTGGCGCATTCGAATAGCTTGGTCGGGTCGTCAACGGTGCACTTCGCCGTCTTCATTGCCGCTGACGACCTTTTCGATGCCCGACCAGATGTCACCGGTACCCGTCGCACTCATCGAACTTGCCGTCAGCTTGCTGAGCGTCCCGTAGCCGGTGATACGAGTTGAACGGGACGTCCTCGATCGTGTCGGAGTCGGTCCAGGTAACACTCCCTTCGGCATCTGGCGTCGGGAGTGAACATTTCGGTCGGCATCGGCTCGATCGAGGTCTCCTGCGATCGGAGCAGCAGAGGACGCGGCCGGCGAAACTGTCGAGGAGCAACCGGCGCGAGCGGGGGCAGCAACAAGGAGCACCGCGGGAAGTAGGGGCCGGATCACAGGCAGCATCGCCGAAGGATGGTTCTGTGGAGACCTCAACCGCCGATCCGGCCGCTCGATCTAACGGGTCGCCGTGGACGAACCCGACACCCTGAACACCCCTGAGTGCCCAAGCCGGATGTGGGACGTCGAGCTCGATGAGGGGCCGTCGTGGCGTGCCTCGACGCGTTGGGCGCCTGACTAGAGGCCGGTCCGAAGGAGTATGAGTCCGAGACCGTTCGCACCGATCAGGGAGCCGGCCACCGCGTCGTAGCGGAACAGCGCCATCCCCACCCTGTCCGCGAACTCGACTCCGCCACTCGGATACCGTCCGGAGGTGAAGAAGAGGGGTCGCCTGCCCGAGAGGGTCGCCACACCCTGGAGCTCGCGGAGGTCGTTCGAACCGACGCTCTGGTTCTCGCTGTAGTTCTTGACCTGCGTGACGTAATGCGAGCTCTCCACGTCGATGCCGCCGTCGCCGGAGTAGCGGGTGACCTGGGAATCGGTCTCGCCGAGGTAGACCATCCACTCCGCGACCAACTGCTCGGCACCCTCGTGCGAGACGCCGTACTTCATCGGGTCGGGCGCCGGCCCGCCTGGGGTGAAGGAAGTGTGCTTCGCCCGCGCAATCGGATCGTGTGAGCGAAGGTCTATCTGCCGCCGCTCGTATTGCACTGATATGAGGTCGGCGAGAGCATTTCGAATATTGCGCTCAAGATCCTGCGTGAACCACTCTACATCGAAGAACTTGCGAGGAGTCACATGTCGCGCAAGCGTCTTTGACAGACGAAGTATGTCAGGACCGATCGCCTTCGCAAGTCCATCGACGTCGAGCCAAGGACTTCCGGCCCGGCCCGTGATGTGCGCTGCGAGCCTTCGAATCGTGGACTGAACATTCGGATTCTCGAATACCTCGCGAGGCGTTCGCAGCTTCTTTGTAATGTCCTTCCACGCTTCTTGTTGTGGAAGCGTCTTGTAGTTGCGACCATCCCAATACCAGGTTTCATCCTCCCCCCACGGAATCCTCCAGCCCGGCGCAGGGAGGAAGCTCTCGGGCCATACCTGAGCCGTCCACGCAGCGCCGTCCCAGTAGCGACCGATCCTGGTCTTCGCATCGGGATACCAGCCTGCCGGCGGCAGGCTCGACGGTTCACGAGCGGCGGCTGGCGTGTACGGGATTGGCGACAATTCGTCAGACATGGGCATTCCGGTTCGGGGTGATGCGGGTGGGAAAAAGATACTCGAAGGCTGAGACACCGATATACGCCCCATTCGGGTACGGACCGCCTAGTTGTTCGCTGACGGACCGCTCCGCTAGCGACCACTGTGTATCGGAGATGCCCTCTCGTGCTGCCTGTCTGGTCGGCGACGTACGTCCTCCAGACGGCGACCGCAGCATCGTCACCCGAACCGAAGTATCCGATCGGCTTACGGCCGCCGGACGCCGAAGCCCACGTCATCGCGCGGTAGTCCTGCCGGCCCTCGAACTTAAGCAGCCTGACCACGGCGATCGGAACGGGATGTCCGGATACCTCGATCGTGTCCGGCGTCGAGGGCGAGCGCCTCTTCGATCAGCGGCCGAGCGCCCGAGCTGCGCCCCGATCTAAGCCTCGCGGCCCTCCAGTACCGCCGGCGGGGTCGCGTCGATGACAGTCCTGAACTCCTAGCGCCGTAGCGCCTCCGCCCTCTTCTCGGCAGGCTCGCGACGGATGCGCGCCTACCGGGTCTGACGGTCGGTCGACTCGATCTCCTCGAACGTGACCGAGTCGTCGCCCCTCGCGGATGCGGTCGTTCAGCTCCGTCAGGAGGGCCTCAGCTTCGTCGACGTCATGAGCAGTAGAGGCGATGAGGCCGGCTGGCGCCGTGAGGTCAAGGATCGTGTTCGTCACCCGGACCACTGAATCGACTCAACGAATTTGGACATCAGGGCTCCCGTTCGCAGTTCAATAGGAGCCCCGCTATGGGGCCATACCCGCTTTCCGAGTAGGCGTCCAGGAGCGCGATCGGAATGTCGGCCTTCGTCGCGTTCATGATCGGCACCCGCGTGAGGCCGAGCAGAAGACACACTTACCTGCGCGAACGGCTACCTCAGGACGCGCGACCCGAATGCGAACTCAAATGGGGCTACGTCGATTGCGGTCAGCAAGCGGCCTGGCGTCCGGCAAGGGTAAGTGGACCGTCCGCAACGAGCCCCTGCGGAAGGAGGTGTCGCGCGAACCCATGCTCACATCTGCTCACACGCAACCGCACCGGCAGAGACAGGAGCAGCCCCGGTCTCACGCTCTTCCGCATGATTCCGGGGCTGCTGAGCCTGTGGCGGGTGAGGGATTCGAACCCCCGGAGGCTACGCCGGCTGATTTACAGTCAGATCCCTTTGGCCGCTTGGGTAACCCGCCTGGCTGCTCGGGCCAGCCCTGCGCAGGCTGGCCCGAGGCGCACATGCAGGATACGCGAAGCCGGACGTGCTCCGAAACCGCGCGAGGGGGGACGGGACGTGCGTCCTCGGCCAGTTGCGAGGTCGGCCTCCTACACTCCCGGTCCCATGGCCGATAGCTCGTTCGACGTCGTCAGCAAGGTGGACCAGATGGAGGCGGACAACGCCGCCAACCAGGCCCGGAAAGAGATCGACCAGCGCTACGACTTCAAGAACGTCGGCGCGTCCCTCGAGCTGAAGGGCGAGCAGTTCCTGCTCAGGGCCTCCAGCGAGGAGCGCGTCAAAGCCGTCCTCGAGGTGCTCGAGTCGAAGCTGATCAAGCGCGGAATCTCGCTGAGGTCGCTCGACGCGGGCGAGCCGTTCGCCTCCGGGAAGGAGTACCGGATCGAGGCGAAGCTGAAGAACGGCATCGACTCCGACAACGCCAAGAAGGTCACGAAGCTGATCCGCGACGAGGGCCCGAAGGGGGTCAAGACCCAGATCCAGGGCGACGAGGTGCGGGTGCAGTCGAAGAGCCGCGACGACCTGCAGGTCACGATCGCCCTGCTGAAGAAGGCGGACCTCGACCTGGACCTCCAGTTCATCAACTTCCGGTGAGGCTCTGGCACCCGTTCTCGGGTTCAACCTGACCGGTACCTGCCCATAGGCTCCGGGGCATGGTCGCCAGCTTCTCCCTGGTGCTCCCTATCGCGATCATCGTCGCCGACGTCGTCATCCGCGTGCTCGCGGTGGTGTTCGTCCCGAAGAACCGCCGCCCGGCGACGGCGACGGCGTGGCTGCTCGCGATCTTCTTCATCCCCTACGCGGGTCTCATCGCCTTCCTGCTGTTCGGCAGCACGAGGCTGCCCCGCACCCGCCGCCTCAAGCAGCAGCAGGTCAACCGGTACGTCATGGAGGCGACGGAGGGAATCCGAGTCGCGACCGAGCGGCCGGACTGGCCGCCGTGGTTCGCCTCCCTCGCCGCGCTGAACCGGCGCCTCGGTGCGATGCCGCTGCTCGGGGGCAACACCGCCCGGCTGTTCGGCGACTACGAGCGCTCGATCCACGAGATGACGGAGGCGGTCCGCTCCGCCAGGTCGTTCGCGCACGTCGAGTTCTACATCCTCTCGTTCGATGCGACGACCGCTCCCTTCTTCGACGCGATGGAGGACGCGGTGCGGCGTGGCGTGACCGTGCGGGTGCTGCTCGACCACATCGCGTCGCTGCGGGTGCGGGGGTACCGGCGCACGATCCGGAAGCTGAAGACGATCGGGGTCGAGTGGCACCTGTTGCTGCCGATCCAGCCGTGGCGGGGCCGCTACCAGCGCCCGGATCTGCGGAACCACCGCAAGGTGCTGGTCGTCGACGGCCGCGTCGCGTTCATGGGCTCGCAGAACATGATCGACCGCACCTACGACCGCTGGACGAACCGTCGACGCGGCCTGAAGTGGACGGATCTGATGGTCCGTCTCGAGGGGCCGATCGTCGCGGAGCTGAACACGATCTTCCTGTCCGACTGGTTCTCCGAGACGAACGTGCTTCTGGAGCGGGAGGCGCGGCAGGCGGTCGAGCCGGTCGGTGACGAGGACCTCGACTGCCAGGTCGTGCCGAGCGGCCCCGGCTTCGACGGAGAGAACAACCTGCGTCTGTTCAACGGGCTGATCTACGCGGCGCAGCAGCGGATCGTGCTGGTGAGCCCCTACTTCGTCCCGGACGACTCGATGCTCTACGCGGTCACGACCGCGGCGCAGCGCGGGGTGCAGGTCGAGCTGTTCGTCAGCGAGATCGGCGACCAGGCCGTCGTCTTCCACGCGCAGCGCAGCTACTACGAGACGCTGCTGAAGGCCGGGGTCGTCATCTGGCTGTACCGGAAGCCGACGATCCTGCACGCGAAGCACTTCACGATCGACGACGACGTCGCGGTCGTCGGGTCCAGCAACCTCGACATGCGGTCCTTCACGCTGAACCTCGAGGTGTCGCTGATGGTGCGTGGTCGTTCGTTCGTGCAGGACCTGCGGCAGCTGGAGGAGGGCTACCGACGCGCGAGCCGCCGCCTCACGCTCGACGAGTGGCAGGCACGCCCCCTCCGCACCTCCGTGCTCGACAACGTCGCCCGGCTCACCGCGGCGCTGCAGTAGGCGCCTACCGTGGCCGGATGAAGACGCCGCCACGGCCGGTGGTCCGCACCGCGGCCCGCGTGCTGCTGCTGGACCCTGCAGGACGGGTGCTGCTCGTGAAAGGCGGCGACCCCGCGCGTCCGGAGGCGGGCACCTGGTGGATCACGCCGGGCGGCGGACTGGAGCCCGGCGAGGACGCGCGGACCGCGGCGATGCGGGAGGCGTTCGAGGAGACCGGCCATCGCGTCGCCGGGCTCGACGGGCCGGTCGCCCGCCGCTCCTCCGTCTTCCCCTTCGACGGCCGGCTCATCGAGCAGCGCGAGCAGTACTTCGTCGCGCACGTGCCCGCGTTCGAGCCGACGACCGGCGGCTGGACGGAGCTCGAGCGGCGCGCCCTGACGGAACTCCGCTGGTGGACGGTGGAGGAGCTGCGCGCGACGGTCGAGACCGTCTACCCGGAGTCCCTCGCCGACCTGGTGGCCGCCCAGCTGCGCTGACGGCCGCGCTCGATCACGGGCGGATGGGGGCCGCGGAGGCGAGTTCCAGCGTCACGAACGGCAGCTCGTCGCGCGGGACCACGACGGTCACGATGCGGTCCTCCACGTCGCACGCCAGGCCCAGCACGAGCGGGTCGGTGTCGAGCAGCAGGCCGTCCCGCGGGGCCCCGTCGACCACGACCGGGTGAGGCTGCAGAGCGGCCGGAGGGATCGGCGGCGCCCATGAGTCAGGGCCCTGACCGAGCCCGAGCTGCTCGCGGAAGGAGTTGCTGAGGACGTATTCCGCATGGGCGATGAGTCGGTCCGCGACCGAGTCCCGCTCGCTCCCCGGTCGCGTCCAGTGCGTCTGCACCGCTTCCCACAGCCGCGGGTAGCGCAGCATCCGCCGTGCATCGTGGAGCCACCCGGGTATCGCCCGCTCGAGCGGGGCCCGCAGCGCGGCGACCGTCGCGTCGTCGAGATCGGCGAGGTTCGCCGGGTCCTCGTGATCATCGGGGTTGCGCCAGAGGAGGTAGGTCCGCGAGATCGTGACCTGCTCCAGCACCTCCGGTCCTTCACCGCTGCGATGCCGCGAGGCCGAGTGCCCGGCCTCGCCGCGGTCCTCGAGATGCCGCTGCGGAACCAGACCGGCCACCGGGATGCCGAGTCCCTCGATCATCGCCAGGCGCGCGTCCCGGGGGTCCGGCGCGTCCTCGGCGATGAACCCCGCGAACTCCACGCCCGGCAGTCTCGCGCGGGCGGGCGCACCGGCGCTAGGGCGACGTCATCGCCGAGGCCCGGTGCCCCCTGTCATGCGACGGGGTCGCCGAGGGAGGCGGCCAGCATCTCCTCGCGGGGGACGACCTTGACGCGGGCGCGACCGACCGGCGCCCCGAGCGCCTGCTCGTGCTGGTCGAGCAGGTGCCAGCCCTCGACGGTCGTGTACCGGACGCCGCGGGACTCGAGCAGGTCGTTTACCGACTGCTCCTCCGGGTGCGCGGGGGTCCACCACATCCCCTGATCGGTGAGCACGTGCTCGACGGTCTCCATCGCGTCGGACTTCGTGTGCCCGATCAGGCCCACGGGGCCGCGCTTGATCCAGCCGGTCGCATACACGCCGGGCACGAGCGCACCGTCGTCGCCGAGCACCTGGCCCTCGTGGTTCGGGATCACGCCGCGCGCCTCGTCGAACGGCACGTCCGGCAGCGGGGAGCCGAAGTAGCCGACCGCCCGGTACACCGCCTGCACGGCCTGCACGCGGAACTCGCCCGTGCCGCGCGCGCCACCGATGCCGTCCGGCTCGGTCCGCTCCCAGCGGATGCCCTCGACCTTGCCGTCGCCCAGGATCTCGACGGGCCGCGCCCACCAGTGCAGATGCAGGCGGCGGCTCGCCCCGCCGGGCTCTCGCGTACGCCACTTCTGCAGGATCCGGTCGATGACGAGGACCTGCTTGTTCGAGGCGATCGCGGTATGCGCCTGGTCGTCGTACTCGAAGTCCTCGTCGTGCACGATCGTGTCGACGTCGCGGACCTCGCCGAGCTCGCGCAGCTCGAGCGGCGAGAACTTCACGTTCGCAGGTCCCCGGCGACCGAAGACGTGCACATCGGAGACCGGGGAGGAGCGCAGGCCCGCCTCCACGTTCTCCGGGATCTCGGTCGGCATCAGGTCGTCGGGGTGCTTCACGAGCACGCGGGCGACGTCGAGCGCGACGTTGCCGTTGCCGATCACCGCGATCTCGCGGGCGTCGAGCGGCCACTCGCGCGGGACGTCGGGGTGCCCGTCGTACCAGGACACGACGTCGGCGGCGCCGTAGGAGCCGGGCAGGTCGATGCCGGGGATGTCCAGCGCGACGTCGCGGATCGCCCCGGTCGCGAAGATCACCGCGTGATAGTGCTCGTGCAGGTCGGCGAGCGTGATGTCGGTGCCGAAGTCGACGTTGCCGAACAGCCGCACGGCGCCGCCGTCGAGCACCTCGCGCAGCGCGCCGATGATGCCCTTGATGCGGGGGTGGTCGGGCGCGACGCCGTACCGGACCAGCCCGTAGGGCGCAGGGAGCCGCTCGAACAGGTCGATCGACACGTCCAGACCTCGGTCGGACTTCTTCGCGATGTCGGCGGCGTAGATGCCGGCGGGCCCGGCACCGACGATGGCGAGGCGGAGCGTGGTCATTCGTCGTGTCCCTTCGGCCGGGCGGAGGAACGCGCGCGGCGGTGTGTCGGAGGTCTCTCTCAGCTGGAGCGGTCGACGAGCAGGTCCGCGAAGCGGACGAGCGCGCGTCGGACCGTGCCGGCGGGCAGCGGGTCGAGCGCCGCCTTCGCGGAGTCGGCCCAGCGGATCGCCTCCGCCCGCGTCGCCGCCGTGACGGGGTGCGCCCGCAGCTCGGCGACCGCCGCGTCGACCGAGGTGCCGTCGGCGTGCAGCGCCTCGATGCGGTCGGCCAGCGCCCGATCGGCCGGCACGGTCGCCGCGCTGCGGCGCAGCAGCAGCAGCGGGAGGGTCGGGACGCCGGCCTTCAGGTCGGTGCCGGCCTGCTTGCCGGTCTCCGCCTCCTCCGGCGCCAGGTCGATGACGTCGTCGATTAGCTGGAACGCGACGCCGATCCGGCGTCCGAAGGTCGCGAGCGGTTCGCGGTACTCGATCGGCGCGTTCGCGTAGGACGCGCCCCACTCGGCGGCGGCGGCGATCAGCGCACCGGTCTTGTCCTCGAGCACCTGCAGGTAGTGGTCGACGGGATCCTGGTCCGGTTCGGGCCCGACGGTCTCGTGCAGCTGGCCGAGGACGAGCCGCTCGAACACCTCCGCCTGCGCGAGGATCCCGTCGCCGTGCAGGCCCGCGATCAGCTTGCTCGCGCGCGCGAACAGCAGGTCGCCGGTGAGGATCGCGACCGAGTTGCCCCACACCTGCTGGGCGGAGGGGACGCCGCGGCGCTCGGCCGCCTCGTCCATGACGTCGTCGTGGTACAGCGATCCCACGTGCAGGATCTCGATCGCCTGCGCCGCAGTCACGACGTCGTCGGTGACGCCGTCGCCGAGCTGCGCGGTGAGCAGGGTGAGCACCGGACGGATGCGCTTGCCGCCCGCGGCGAGCAGGTACCGGGATCGCACGTCCGCGACCTCGTCGTGGAACGCGACCTGCTCGAGGATCCCGGCCTCGACGCGTTCGAGCCCGTCGTCGATCGTCTTCGCGATCGAGCGGTCCTCGCGGGATGAGAACAGCCGTTCCGTCATCCGCAGCTGCGAGGTGAGGTTGGCGCTCCTCCTGGTCACCGCGTCGCGCGGGCTCACCCGTCCGCCTCGCTCATTCACTGGCCCAGACGCCCGCGGAGGGCTTCACTCCGCGGTGCAGGGCGACGATCCCCCCGGTCAGGTTGCGGTACCGCACCTGCCGGAACCCGGCATCCCGCAGCCACGCGGCCAGCGTGGTCTGGTCCGCCCACGCCTTGATCGAGTCGCCGAGGTAGCCGTAGGCGGGGGCGTTGGAGGACGCGACCCGCGACACCGTCGGCATCACGTGGTCGAGGTAGGCGAAGTACGCGGCACGGAACGGCGCGAGGGTCGGCTTCGAGAACTCGCAGATCACGATTCGCGCGCCCGGCTTCGAGACGCGGAACATCTCGGCGAGCGCGCGGTGCGGGTCGGCGACGTTGCGGAGGCCGAAGGAGATCGTGACCGCGTCGAACTCGTCGTCGGCGAAGGGCAGCGCCTGCGCGTCGGCGAAGACGAACTCGATGCGCTGGTCGTCCGCGTGCTTCTCGCGCCCGACCTCGAGCATCCCCTTCGAGAAGTCGGCCGCGATCACTCGGGCGCCGGTGCGGGCGAGCGCCTCGCTCGAGGTCCCGGTCCCCGCGGCGAGGTCGAGGACCCGCTCCCCGGCGCGCGGCGCCACCGCCTTCACCGTCGCGGCACGCCACAGCTGCGCGTTGCCGCCGGACAGCAGCGTGTTCATGACGTCATAACGACGCGAGGCCTGGTCGAACATCGCTGCGACATCGGCCGGCGTCTTGCTCAGATCGGCCGCGGACACGGTTGCTGATGCTAGTCGAGCCACCCAAGTACCCTGAGCGGGTGACGGAGGATGCGGTA
This sequence comes from uncultured Amnibacterium sp., assembly GCF_964244015.1. NCBI lineage: Bacteria > Bacillati > Actinomycetota > Actinomycetes > Micrococcales > Microbacteriaceae > Amnibacterium > uncultured Amnibacterium sp. The sequence goes on from NZ_CAXTHO010000007.1 coordinate 19,696, forward strand.
CCCCCATTCCCTGTCACGATCAGGAGGATCGTCCATCCCGGCCACGAGACGGACGCCCTCCGCAGCCGCTTCGGCGATCCGACCGCGACCTGGCGGCACGGTGACGAGCTGCGCATCGGCTACGGCGTCGCGGCGCGACTGGTCTTCAGCGGTCCGGATCGCATCCGTGCGGCGGCTGCCGCTTGGCGGTCCCTGTCGGCGGCGGCGCAGATCGACACCGACGTCCCGGCCGCGGCACCGGTCGCGTTCGGCGCGTTCGCGTTCGCCGACGACTCCGACGCGGCCAGCGTGCTGCTGCTCCCCCGCGTCGTGCTGGTGCAGCACGACGGCGCGTCCCATCGGATCGAGCTGCCGGCGCTGCACCAGCCCACCGCCTCCACGCCGCCGTCCGTCGCTGCCGCGTTCGCGCCGGAGGCGTACGAGCGCGCGGTCGCCGAGGCGGTCGGGCGCATCCGCGCAGGCGACCTCGAGAAGGTGGTGCTCGCGCGGGATCGTGTGCTCAAATCGCCCGGATTCGATCTCGAGATGGCGCTGGAGGTGCTCGCGGACCGCTACCGCGGCGCGTGGGTGTTCGCGGTCGACGGGATCTTCGGTGCGAGCCCGGAGACCCTCGCGACGGTCGTCGTCGGCCTCGCGACGTCGCGGGTGCTGGCGGGCACCGCGCCCCGCTCGGCCGACTCCCGGGTCGACGACGCGAACCGGGCGACCCTGCTGGACTCCCCGAAGAACCGGTTCGAGCACGCCCTCGCGGTGGACAGCCTGCTGCTGGCCCTCGGCGGCGCGACGGAGGACCTGACGCTGGGTCGCCCGTTCGCGCTCGGTCTGCCGAACGTGTGGCACCTCGCGACGGACGCGACGGCCCGCATCCGGGCGGACGTCGGCGCGCTCGACCTGGTCGCCCTGCTGCATCCGACCGCGGCCGTTGCCGGTGCGCCGCGCGCGGAGGCCCTCGGCGTGATCCGCGCGCTCGAACCGTTCGACCGCCGCCGCTACGCGGGCCCGGTCGGGTGGATCGACGGGAACGGCGACGGCGAGTGGGCCATCGCGCTCCGCTCAGCGGAGGTGGAGGGACCCGACCACGTCCGCGCCTATGCGGGCGCAGGGATCGTCGCTGCCTCCGACGCGCACCAGGAGCTCGAGGAGACCCGCTGGAAGTTCCAGCCGATCGAAGAGGCCCTGGCCGCCGCTGTGTTCACCGATCAGGGGATTTGGCAGGCCGGAGGCCGCCAAATCCCCTGATCGGTGAACACCACCCACCGCTCCGCCGTCAGCCGAAGGGCCGTTCAGGCCCGCCGGTACGGCAGCTGCCCCGCGGCGGCGGCGGCGCAGCCATCAACTCAGCGGGACGACGACCAGGCTCCGCCCCGGCGCCGGGGCGGTCAGGACGCGGTCGAGGTCGCCGCGCGAGTCGATGCGGTGGTGCTCCCAGCCGTAGGCCGCTGCGAGTGCCGCGTAGTCGACCTCGCGCGGGGTACGCAGCACCCGCTCGAAGTCCGTGGGGTCTGCGGTCTCCTTGACCTCGAGCGAGTCGAAGATCGTGCCGCCGCCGTCGTTGCCGACGATCACCTGCAGGCGTACCTCCGGCTCCCCCGGCGAGCGGAGGAGGGCGCCGGCGTCGTGCAGCATCGCGAGGTCGCCGAGCAGCACGCGCGTGGTCCCCGCCCGTCCGGTTCCGGCGAGCGCGAGCGCGACCCCCGTCGCGGTGGACACCGTGCCGTCGATCCCGGCGAGGCCGCGGTTCGCGAGCACGCGGATGCGCTTGCCCGGCACCGCGGCGTCCATCTCGCGGATGAGCCGGCTGGCCGCGACGACGAGCCGGTCGTGCGGCCAGGTCGCGCGCCACACCGCGTCGACGAGCGCCCGACGCGTGACCGGCGCCCGCAGCGCGGCGAGCTCCGTGCGCTGGTGGTCCCTGCGCTCCCGCGCGCTCGGCTCGTCCGGCCGCCCTGCGTAGGGCACGTCGTCCGTCTCGTCCAGCATCGCGCGGGAGGCGGCGACCCACCGACCGCGCCATGAGCGGTCGGGCTCGGCCGATTCCGCGGCGACCGCGGCGGTGCGCAGCGCGCGGCCGCTGGTCGGGTCGAACCACTCACCGCCCGGCGGCCCGACCAGGATGGTGTGCACCTCGGGGCGTGCGAGCAGCTGGGGAACCTGTCTGGACAGCGTCGGGTGGCCGAACACGATCGCGCGCTCGATCCGGCCGCCGAAGTCGGCGTCGTCGAGCAGCGGCCGGTAGGCCCCGACCAGCTGCGGGCCGAACCGGGCGCCGCTCGACACCTCGGCGAGCAGCGGCACGTCCAGCGCGCGCGCGAACGCCTCCGCCCCCTCCCCGGCCCGGTCACCGGCGATGACGACCGTGCGGGGACCCGAGCGGATCAGGAGGGGGTCCGGCGCAGGCCGAGGCGCGGGAAGCGGACCGCCCTGCGGCTCAGCGCTCGCGACCGCTCCGGAGAGCGGCTCGCGGTACGAGAGGTTCACCTGCACCGGCTGGCGCAGGGTCGTCGCGATCGACCAGGCGTGCTCGGCCACAGCGGCGGCGGCAGCGACGTCCTCGGGCGTCGCCGGTGCGAGGACGTCGATGACCTCGGCGACGGCGACGCCGAACATGCCCGGCTGCACGGTCGTCTGGTTCGACCCGGTACCCCGCAGCTCCGCCGGCCGATCGGCGGTGAGCAGCAGGAGGGGGACGCCCGCGTGGTGCGCCTCCAGCACCGCAGGATGCAGTTCCGCGACCGCGGTGCCCGACGTGACGATCACGGCGACGGGAACGCCCGACTCGGCGGCGAGCCCGAGTGCCGTGAACCCGCCGACGCGCTCGTCGATGCGCACGTGCAGCTGCAGCTCGCCCGCCCGAGCGAGCGCCGCCGCCGCCAGCGCCGGCGCCTGCGAGCGCGAGCCCGGCGAGACGACGACGTGGCGCAGCCCGAGGCCGGTCAGGCGGGCGAGCAGCCGCGCCGCGGCGGCACCTGCCGGGGAGGGGTCAGTCATACCGATGCCGACCGTCAGCGGCGACCGGCGTCACCTTCGTCGTCGGCATCGGGGTCGAGGTTGGCGAGCTCCTGCTCCAGCTCGGTCCAGCGGGCGTCGTCCCGCTCGATCACCGGCGGCGGCGTTCGGCCGGTGGAGCCCAGGAACGTCGGGTCGTCATCGGGCCCGATCACCCTGGTCGTCGGGCGACGGCGAGCGGGTCCGCGGCCGACCACGAGCCAGAGCAGGGGGCCGATGACGGGCAGGATGAGGGCGATCACGATCCAGGCCACCTTCGGGAGGACACGCACGCGCGAGCGCTCCGTGAGGGCGCAGTCGACGATCGCGAACACGGCGAGAACCACCGCCGCGAGCGCCGCGAACACGAGCAGTCGCGCCATAGCCGCAACTGTACGTGCGTCCCAGGACGGCGCCGCGCCCGGATCCGACCGGGGAGGTTGGAATCGGCTGTGGGGTGGGGCGTTCCCCCCGCGGACGAAGTGGGCGCTCCTCCGGTGCCTACACTCGGAGCGTCATGGCCGGCCCGCGTCCCTCCCTCGCCCTTCCGTTCGTCGCGTACTCGGCGCTGCGGATCCTGCTGTTCGCGGTGCCGCTGGTGGTCATCTACGCGCTGGGCGGCAGCGCCATCATCTCGGCCGTGCTCGCTGCGGTCATCGGCTTCGCGCTCTCGATGATCCTGCTCGGCCGGCAGCGGGGCTCCGTCGCCCAGCTGCTCCGGCAACGCGCCGAGACCCGCAGCGTCGTCTCCGACGAGTCGATCGAGGACGAGGTCGTCGACGGCACCTCGGCTCAGAACGACAGCGCGGCCGCGAGCCCCAAGCCGTAGACCAGCGCGGTGATCCCGGTCAGGCTCAGCGCGAGGACCAGCTCCCGCGCCGTCCTCGCCGTCGCCGTGATCAGCACGGCAGGCACCGCGAGCAGCAGTACGAGGAACACGAGCGGCGCGAGCGGGTAGAACAGCGTCAGGTAGCCGACCACCAGGAACGGCACCGCCATCAGAATGCCGAACAGGATGCGGCTGGCGCGCGCCCCGATCCGGACGCTGAGCGTGCGCTTGCCCGCGGTCCTATCCTGCTCGATGTCGCGCAGGTTGTTCACGACGAGCACCGCGGAGGCGATGCAGCCGATCGCGAGCGCGCAGAACCAGCTCTCCGCCGGCACGACGCCGGCGATGACGAAGCTCGTCCCTGCGGTCGCCGCGACGCCGAAGAACAGGAACACGGCGATCTCCCCGAACCCCGCGTAGCCGTATGGCCGCGTGCCGCCGGTGTAAAACCAGGCGGCCGCGATGGCCACGGCGCCGACTGCCAGCAGCCACCACTGCTGCGTGACGATCACGATCACCGCACCGGCGGCGGCGGCGAGCACGAAGCAGATGACGGCGACGAGGAGCACCGTCCGCGGCGCCGCAGCGCCGGAGGCGGTGAGGCGGGACGGGCCGACGCGGTAGCGATCGGTGCCGCGGACGCCGTCGGAGTAGTCGTTGGCGAAGTTGACGCCGATCTGCAGCAGCAACGCGACGGCGAGGGCCAGGAACGCGAGCCAGTAGGTGCCGTCGAGCCGCTGCCCCCACACCGCTCCGGTGCCGAGCGCGACCGGTGCGATCGCCAGCGGCAGCGTGCGGGGTCGGGAGGCGCCGAGCCAGCCGCGCACGCCGGCGCGCTGCGGCGCGACGGCCCCGCGCGCCGGCGCACCCGGACGCCTCCGCGCCGGAGGCCGCTTGGCCGAGCTCACCTTCGCCACGGCGGGAGATTCTAGAGATCGCTCGGACGGAGCCCGTGCGCCCCGGTCGTTTCATATATCCGGGGATCTGCGCGCTGCGGGCGCAGATCCCCGGATATATGAAACGAACTAGGAGGAGGCGGCGAGGGCGGCGAGGGCTCGACGGTCGGGCTTGCCGGATGGCAGGAGGGGGATCTCCCGCACCACGACGACGCGTCGCGGGGCTGCCGCGCGACCGACCGTGTCCGCGACCGCCGCGCGTACCACCGCGAGGTCCACGTCCCGCGTCGCGATCACGACGGGGACGTCACCCCACTCCGGATCGGCGGCGCGCACCACGAGCGCCTCACCGAGGCCGGGCAGCGCCTGCACCGCCCGCTCGACGAGCCCGAGCGAGACCTTCTCGCCGCCGGTGATGATCACGTCGTCGAGGCGACCGACGATCGACAGGCGGCCGCCGTCCCACTCCCCCGCGTCGCCCGTGCGGTACCAACGGCGTCCCGGTTCCTGGAGGAAGGCGCCCGCGGTCCGCTCCGGGTCGCCGAGGTAGCCCTCGGCGAGCGTCGGGCCGGACAGCTGCACCTCCCCGTCGACCACGCGGACCTCGACGCCGGCGAGCGGCACGCCGTCGTAGACGCAGCCGCCGGCGGTCTCCGAGGCGCCGTAGGTCCGGCGGATCGGCACCCCGGAGGTCGCCGCCCGGTCGGCGAGCCCGGCGGGCAGCCTGCCGCCGCCGATCAGCACCGCGTCGAGCGCGTGAACGGCGCTCCGAACCTGCGGGTCGCCCGCCTCGACGGCCTCGATCACGCGGTGCAGCTGCGTCGGGACGAGTGCGGTGTACCGGCGCCGATCGCCCGGCAGCGCGAGCACCGTCGCGGCGAGCGCCTGCGCCGTGAACGGGCCGGGCGCGATCGGCACCGGCTCCGTGCCGGCGGCGAGGGCTCGCACGACGACCTGCATGCCGGCGATGTAGTGGCCGGGCAGCGCGAGCACCCACTCCCCCGGACCGCCGAGCGCCCCCTCCGTCGCGGTGGCGGAGGCGAGCAGCGCGCCCGACGACACCGCCACCAGCTTCGGGGTCCCGCTCGTGCCGGACGTCGCGACCACCACGGCCACCGGCAGCGGAACACGTGCGGGGGCGTCCGGCGCAGCGGACCCCGCAGCGATCGGGAGCACCGCGGGCCCGGTCCCGTCGAGCGCGGCCCGGATAGCGGCGATCATCGTGTCCGGGTCGTCCGCGATGATCGCGAGATCGCGCACGGCTAGGCCGCGTCCATCAGAAGCTGTACGGGTGGCCGGACCAGTCGGGGTCGCGCTTCTCGAGGAACGCGTCGCGGCCCTCCTGCGCCTCCTCGGTCCCGTACGCGAGCCTGGTCGCCTCGCCGGCGAAGACCTGCAGCCCGACCATGCCGTCGTCCGCGGCGTTGAACGCGAACTTGAGCATCCGGATCGCGGTCGGCGACTTCCCGAGGATCGTCCGGGCCCACTCGATGCCCGTCGCCTCCAACCGCGCATGCGGCACGACCTCGTTCACCGCACCGAGCTCGTACGCGCGCTGCGCGGAGTACTCGCGGGCGAGGAAGAACACCTCGCGGGCGGCCTTCTGGCCGATCTGGCGGGCGAAGTAGGCGCTGCCGTATCCGCCGTCGAACGAGCCGACGTCGGCGTCGGTCTGCTTGAAGCGGCCGTGCTCGGCGGAGGCGATCGTCAGGTCGCAGACGACGTGGAGGGAGTGTCCCCCTCCTGCCGCCCAGCCGGGGACGAGGGCGATGACGACCTTCGGCATGAACCGGATCAGCCGCTGCACCTCGAGGATGTGCAGTCGGCCACCGGAGGGGGCCTGCTCGTCCCCCTCGTACCGGTAGCCGTCGCGGCCGCGGATGCGCTGGTCGCCGCCCGAGCAGAACGCCCAGCCGCCGTCCTTCGCGCTCGGCCCGTTGCCGGTGAGCAGCACGACGCCGACCTTCGGATCGGTCCGCGCATCCTCGAGCGCGCGGTACAGCTCGTCGACGGTCTTCGGCCGGAACGCGTTGCGCACCTCGGGCCGGTCGAAGGCGATCCGCACGATCCGGCCGTCGAGGCTGCGGTGCGCGGTGATGTCGGTGAAGTCCCGCGCGACAGGGGACGGCGCCCAGACCTCGGGGTCGAAGAGTTCCGAGACGGGCATGCGTTCACCCTACGGGCGCAGAATCGAGCGGTGCTGCCCGACCTCGACGACGTGCTCGGTTCCGTCCGTGTCATCGCGCTGCCGCTCGTGACCCGCTTCCGCGGGATCACCGTGCGGGAGGCCGCGCTGTTCGAGGGTCCGGAGGGATGGACGGAGTTCGCGCCGTTCGTCGAGTACGACGATGCCGAGTCGACCAGGTGGCTGGCCGCGGCGATCGAGTTCGGCTGGTCCCCGTCGCCCGCGCTCCGTCGGACGACGATCGGCGTGAACGCGACGGTGCCCGTGCTCCCGGCTGCCGACGTCGCGAGCGTGCTCGCGCGCTTCCCGGGCTGCCGCACCGCGAAGATCAAGGTCGCGGAGCCCGGGTCGGTACTCGTCGACGATCTCGCCCGGGTGCGCGCGGTGCGGGAGGCGCTCGGCGCCGAGGGGCGGGTCCGGCTCGATGCGAACGCGGCCTGGAACGTCGACGAGGCGGAGCACGCGCTTCGCCTGCTCGCGTCGTTCGACCTGGAGTACGTCGAGCAGCCGTGCGCATCGGTCGACGAGCTGGCGGAGCTGCGCTCCCGCGTGCAGGACCTCCGGATTCCGATCGCCGCGGACGAGTCGATCCGGCGCGCTCGGGACCCGGCCGCCGCCGCTCGGGTCGTCGACGTGGTCATCGTCAAAGCGGCTCCGCTCGGCGGCATCAGAGCTGCACTCGGCCTCGTGGAGCGGTTCGGGAAGCCGGCCGTGGTCTCCTCCGCGCTCGACACCTCCATCGGGCTGTCGATGGGCGCGCACCTGGCGGCCGCGCTGCCGGATCTGCCCTACGACTGCGGCCTCGGCACCGCGGCGCTGCTGGCCGCGGACGTGACCGACGATCCGCTGCTCCCGGAAGACGGCCAGATCCCGATCCGACGCATCACGCCGTCACCGATGCTCCTCGACCGCTGGTCCGCGGACGCCGATCGGACCGCCTGGTGGACGGCCCGGATCCGACGGACCCACACCCTGCTTCAGGACATGTGATTCTTCGTCGTTCAGGAAAAAGCGGCGCTTCGCGCGGCTTTTTCCTGAACGACGAAGAACCCGGTCAGCTCGGGGCGGTGGGCAGGCCGCTGTAGGAGTGCAGGCCGTGGAAGAACACGTTCACGACGCCGAAGTTGAAGAGGATGCAGGCGTAGCCGATCACGTTCAGCCACGCCGAGCCCGTGCCGCGCCAGCCGAGCGTCGCCCGCGCGTGGAGGTAGCCCGCGTAGACGACCCAGATGATGAACGTCCACACCTCCTTGGTGTCCCATCCCCAGTAGCGACCCCAGGCGTGGTCGGCCCAGATCGCACCGGCGATCAGCGTGAACGTCCACAGGATGAAGCCGACGACGCTGATGCGGTACGCGAGGTTCTCGAGCCGGTCGGCGTCCGGGATCGTCGCGAGCAGCTTCAGCCGGTCCCGGTGTCCGGACTCGACGCGCCGGACGCGCCGCACCTGCAGCAGCTGCGCGACCGAGAGGGCTCCGGCGAGCGTGAAGAACCCGGTGCCGAGCATCGCGACCAGCACGTGCATCACGAGCCAGTACGACTGGAGAGCCGGCGGCAGCGGCGACACCGCGACGTGGAAGCTGACGGTCGCGATGCCGAGCAGCAGCACGACGAATCCGGCGATCGGGGCACCGAGGAACCGGAGGTCGATCCGGGTCAGGGCGAGGAGGAAGACGACGACCATGATCAGCGTGCCGGTCATGGCGAACTCGTACATGTTCGCCCACGGGACCCGTCCGGCGGCGACCCCGCGGAGCAGGGCGGCGCCCAGGTGCAGGACGGCGCCGACGAGCATCAGCGAGATGCCGGTGCGGGCCGCAGGACGACGGGCGCGGATCGGATCGGCGGGAGGCGCAGGCGGGGCTGCCGTCAGCAGCGCGGTGCCGCCGGAGGAGGAGGACTCCGACACCCTCTCGTCGCCTCGGACGAGGACGACCTGGGCCTGCGACTCGGCGGAGCGGCGTGCGAGATCGAGCGCGAACGCGATGAACGCGACGACGTAGACCGCGATCGCCGAGATCAGGAGCAGCTCGGAGAGGTTGTCGAGCGGATTCACGATTGCAGCCTACGTCTCGACGCAGCCCGCCCTGCGGGATCGGAGGGGTCGGTCAGATCCGCTGCACCCCCGGCGCCGCTCATACCCGCGCCGGTTCTCGGGCAGCCGCCGGCAGCGCCGCCCTGTGCTGCCGCTCCAGCTCCGCCACCGCCCGTTCGAGGTTGGGGTCGTCGCCGCGGGCCAGGCCCGCGTACTCGACCACGATGTCGTCGCCGTCCTGGCGCACCTTGATCCACATGCGCCGCCGGGGCACGAGCAGCGAGACGATCAGCCCCAGCACGGCGAGGCCCACGAACAGCGCGACGAGTCCCTGGGACGGGTCGTGGTGGATGTCGAATGCGGCATATCGGACGATGCCGTCGAGCTTCACGGTGCCGAGCCCGTCGGGCAGCGTCTTCGTCTGCCCGATCGTGAGCTGGACGGGGTCCTTGATGCCGGCGACCTCCTCCATCTTCGAGGTGTCGAGCTCGTAGACGTTCCTCGGGATGCCCGCGTTCAGCCCGAGGTCACCCTCATAGACCCGGAACGAGACCAGGCTCTGCGATCCGACGCTCGGGAAGATCGAGGTGTAGGAGCCGTCGGACTGCTCCTGGGCGGTCGGGTACAGGAACCCGACGAGTCCGATCTGCTTCTTCTGATCGGTCGTCTCAGCCGCTTTGACGACACCGAGGGAGACCATCTGCTCGTTCTGCGGCCGGAACGGGACCGCTCCGTGGAATGCCTCCGTGCCGTCGGCATTGGTCACGGTGAACTCCGGCGCGTAGCCGTTGCCGAGCAGGTAGACGCTCGTCCCACCGATGTCGAGCGGCGAGTTCACCTTGATGATGCTGTTCTTCGCCGACCCGTTCGGCAGCCGCGTGGTCACGTGCGCCGTGTAGTCGAGCGGCTGGCCGAGCGCGGCGACGTTCTGCTGCTCGTACGTGACGTCGAGCCCGTCGAGCGTCAGCGCGTACGGCGACAACGAGTCCTCGCCGAAGAACCGGCCGGGGGTCAGCGAGTCATAGGACGCCTCGTTGTTGACGAAGGTCGAGCCGGTCACGAGCACCTTCTGCCCCGTGTAGGTGAACCCACCGCCGATGAACACCGTGATGAGCACCCCGACGAGCGCGCCGTGGAAGAGCAGGTTCCCGCTCTCGCGCAGGTACCCCCGCTCGGCCGAGACGCTCCGGCCATAGCGGGCGGTGCGATACCGCGCAGCCCTCAGGGCCCGCTCGCCCGCCGCGACCGCGTCGTCGACGTTCACCCCCGCCATCCGGACGGAGGAGGAGGCGGGCAGCTGGGTGAACCGCGACGGCGTGCGCGGCGGCGCCTTCCTGACGGCCTTCCAGTGGTGCCTCAGGCGCGGGACGACGCAGCCGACCAGCGAGATGAACAGCAGCAGGTAGATCGCGGAGAACCAGAAGGAGGTGTAGACGTCGAAGCCCTGCAGCGCCTCGACGACCTTCGTGAGGCCCGGGTTCTCCTGCT
>NZ_CAXTHO010000007.1:30213-42927 GCF_964244015.1 uncultured Amnibacterium sp.
GACGACCAGCAGCCCCCCGCCGGCCAGGTTGATGGCCCGGATGTGGCGCCGGAGGACCTGGACGGCGCCCGTCGCCCAGCCGAACCCGAGCGCGAGCAGCACGAACGGCAGCCCGAGCCCGATCGAGTAGCAGACCGCGAGCGCCGCTGCCGTGCCGAGAGAGCCCGTCGACAGCGCCAGGATCTGGATCGTGCCCAGCATCGGGCCGAGGCACGGCGTCCAGCCCACGGCGAACACCGCTCCGAGCAGCGGGGCGCCGATCAGTCCTGCGCGCGGCCGCCACTCCGGAGCCAGGCGGCGCTGCAGCGGGCCGAGGCCACCGACGAAGACGAGGCCGAGCACGATCACGAGCACGCCGGCGCCACGGGTGATCAAGTCCTGGTACTCGATCAGGACGTATCCGGCCGCCCCGAACACGATGGATGTCAGCACGAAGACGAGCGAGAACCCGAGCACGAACAGGGCCGCGCCGAGCACGACCCGGCTCCGCGCCCGATCGCCCGTCCGATCGAGGCCGCCGACGAAGCCGAGGTAGCCGGGCACGAGCGGCAGCACGCACGGGGACGCGAACGAGAGCGCCCCGGCCGCGAGTGCGATCGGGGCCGCGAGCAGCACGGAGTCCGGGACGATCACGCGGCCTTCCCGTCGATGGCGTCCTGGATCAGGGTGCTGAGCACGGACTCGTTCGCGAGGCTGACGACCCGGGCGACGACGCGACCCTGCCGATCGAGCACGAATGTCGAGGGCACCGCCTTCGGGGGCCTGCTCGCCGCGAACGCGAGCTGCACCGACGCGCCCTGCTCCTGGTCGACGATGCTCGGGTAGGTGCTCTTGTAGGTGCGCTCGAAACCCGCGGTCGTGACGCTGTCGTCGGTCACGTTGATCCCGACGAACTGCACGTCCCCCGCGTATTTCGTCGCGAGCGCGTTCAGGGTCGGCGCCTCAGCCCGGCAGGGCGGGCAGCCCGCGAACCAGAAGTTCACGACGACGACCTTGCCGAGGTACTGCTTGGACGAGAAGGTCGAGCCGTCCGAGGTCTTCCCCGAGAAGGTGACCGGCCCGGTCGTGGGCTTCTCCCACTCGGTGACGACACCTTTGCCGGTGAGATAGCCGGAGTCGGGCACCTGCGGTCCCTGCTCCGTACAGCCCGCCAGCAGCAGCACCGCGGCCAGCGCCGGCGCGAGCATGCGCCTCGTGCGGATCACGTCGCGCCCTGATCCGTGGCCGGAATCCCCGCGGCGGGGTCGGCGTAGCCGGTCTCGACGAGGCGACCGTCGCGCACGGCGAAGCTCGTGACGGAGGAGAGCGCGCACCGGCGCCTCCTCGGATCATGCACGAGCGGAGCGCCCTCGACGCTGCGATGCACCATCCAGATCGGCAGCTGGTGGCTAACGATCACGACGTCGTGCTCGTCGTCCCCCGATCGCAGCGCCTCGAGCACGGCCAGGCGCATCCGATCCCGGATCACGGTGAACGCCTCGCCCCAGGAGGGACGGAGGGGGTTGACGAAGAGCAGCCAGTCCCGCGGGCTCAGCAGCGTGGCCCTGCCGACCGGGCGGCCCGCGAACCGGTTGCCGGCCTCGATGACGCGCTCGTCGGGCTCCACCTCGAGCCCGAACGTCTCTGCGATCGGCCGCGCGGACTGCTGGGTGCGGAGCAGCGGGGAGGCGATCAGGCGCGTGACCGGCTTGTCGGCGAGCCACCCGGCGGTCGCCGCGGCCATCGACCTGCCGCGGTCCGAGAGCCGGAACTCCGGAAGTCGCTCGTAGACCACCCCGGCGGGGTTGTGCACCTCACCGTGGCGGACGAGATGCAGGGCTCGAGCGACCACCCCCGCAGTGTAGAGAGCGCAGCGAGGTCCAAGTGCGACAGCCCGTAGAAAAGTGCGCGGCAGGCTTCCGTTTTGAAGGAGATCCTGCGCAGCAATCGCAGGATCTCCTTCAAAACGGACGTCGGTAGGCTCTCGGACCGTGACTGACCGCCTTCTCATCTCCGAGCTCGCCCCCCTCGATGACGGCTCCGTCGCCGTCGCGGGTTGGGTCGAGACGGTCCGGGATCAGAAGAAGGTCCAGTTCCTCGTGCTCCGCGACGAATCGGGAGCGGTGCAGCTGGTACGCCCGAGGCCGGAGGGGGACGACGAGATCTCGCTCGCGATCTCCGGCGTCGCGCTCGGCAGCTTCGTCCGCGTCGCAGGGACGCTGAAGCACGACGAGCGGGTCAAGCTCGGCGGCATCGAGGTGCGCGTCGAGGCGTTCGACGTCGTCGCCGCGAGCGACCCCGAGCAGCCGATCGCGGCCGACTCCTCCATCGACAAGCGGCTCGACCACCGCTTCCTCGACCTGCGCAACCCCCTCAACGCGCTGATCTTCAGGGTGCAGACGACCTTCGAGCACGCGCTGCGCGTGTGGTGGGTCGAGCACGGCTTCATCGAGCTGCACACGCCGAAGCTGATGAACAGCCCGTCGGAGTCGCGCGCCGAGCTGTTCCAGGTCCCGTACTTCGAGACCACCGCGTACCTGTCGCAGAGCCCGCAGCACTTCAAGCAGATGGCGCAGGCCGCCGGATTCGGCAAGATCTTCGAGATCGCGGACGCGTTCCGCGCCGACCCCTCCTTCACCGCCAGGCACGCGACCGAATTCACGAGCATCGACGCGGAGATCAGCTGGATCGACTCCCACGAAGACGTGATGGCGATGCACGAAGCCGTGCTCGTCGCCGGATTCACCGCGGTCGCGGAACAGCACGGCGCGGACATCGAGCGGCTGTTCGGCATACGCGTCGAGGTGCCGACCGTGCCGTTCCCGCGCATCCCCCTCACGGAGGCGATCCGGATCGTCGCGGAGCGCGGCTACGTCGTGGCCCGCACCGACGGCGATCTCGACCCCGAGGGGGAACGCCGGATCTCCGCCTACGTGCTGGAGGAGTTCGGCCACGACTTCGTCTTCGTGACCGACTACGCGACTGGGATCCGGCCCTTCTACCACATGCGGCACGCCGACGACCCGAGCCTCACGAACAGCTACGACCTCGTCTACCGCGGCACCGAGATCTCGACGGGCGCCCAGCGCGAGCACCGGATCGACGTGCTGCTCGAGCAGGTGGAGGACAAGGGCCTCGACCCGGCGGAGCTGGAGTCGTACCTCGAGTTCTTCCGCTACGGCATTCCGCCGCATGGCGGATTCGGCATGGGCCTCGCGCGGGTGCTCATGCTCATGCTGGAGAGGGCGAGCATCCGCGAGACCACGTACCTCTTCCGGGGGCCCAACCGCCTGCTGCCATGAGCAGGCCCCCGGTGTCCGCTCAGGCTGCCTCAACCCTGCACTCAGACGACGCCCAGGATGATGGGTGGATGACCGACGAGCCCGACCTCCTCCCGCCGCGGCGCCGCCTCGCACCACTGTGGACGGACGGCTTCGGCACGCTGGCCACCCGGTGCCTGCAGGTGATCATCGTGCTCGGCCTCGCCACAGTGGTGGTGCTCGGCGGCCTGCAGCTGAAGATCGTGGTCATCTCGGTGCTGCTGGCGCTGATCCTCGCCGCCGCGTTCAGTCCCCTGACCCGGCTGCTGGTGCGCCTCCACCTGCCGAACGTGCTCGCGGCGGTCCTGACGCTGCTGATCGTCGTCGGCGTACTCGGCGGCGTGCTGACCTTCGTCGGCTTCCAGGTGGCGGGGCAGGCGGGGCAGCTCAGCGATGCCATCACCCGGGGCGTGCAGCAGCTGGAGAAGTTCGCCGCGGGCTTCGGGCTCACGATCGACAGCACCCAGGTGCAGAAGGCGATCGACGGCGCCGCCTCCTACCTCACGAGCTCGTCGTTCGGCTCGACGGCCCTGTCCGGACTGTCCGCGGCCGGCAACTTCGCGACCGCGCTCGTGCTGCTCGTCGTCGTGCTGTTCTTCTTCCTCCGGGACGGCCGCATGATCTGGACGTTCCTGATCCGCCCGCTGAGGGGCGAGACCCACGCGCGGGCCGTCCGGATCGGGGACAGCAGCATCCGCGTGCTCGGGGCCTACGTGCGGGGGACTGCGCTCGTCGCGCTGGTGGACGCGATCTTCATCGGCGCGGGGCTGTTCGTCCTGGGCGTCCCGCTGGCGCTCCCGCTCGCCGTCCTGGTCTTCGTCACCGCGTTCATCCCGGTCGTCGGTGCGACGCTCGCGGGCATCGTCGCCGCGCTGGTCGCGCTCGTCTTCAACGACCTGACGACGGCGCTCATCGTGGTCGGCATCGTGGTGGTGGTGAACCAGCTGGAGGGGAACTTCCTGCAGCCCGTGATCATGGGCCGCTCGCTGTCGCTGCACCCGCTCGTGATCCTGCTCGCCCTGACCGCCGGCACGATCGTCGGCGGCATCCTCGGCGCGATCCTGTCCACCCCGACGGCGAGCGTCGTCTGGTCGGCGATCAAGGCGTGGAACCCGTCACCCGAACCGGACGCCATACCCGTCGACCAGGTCGGTGCGTCAGGGCACGGCAGCTAGGACCCGCCCTCGTCGCCGAGGCCGGCGGCGGCCAGCAGATCGAGCCGGAGGCGATCGGCGTCGACGTGCCAGCGGTCGTGCAACGCCGTGCCGATCAGCACGACGGGGATGTCGTCGTGCCAGCGCACGTCGAGGTCCGCGTCGTCGAGGATCGAGCGCTCCACGACCGAGACGGCCACACCGTCCGCCTCCAGCTCGCCGACGACCCGCGCGACGGCCTCGCGGGCCTCGTCGCAGAGGTGGCACCCGGGCTTGCCGATGAGCGTCAGGGAGGGGATCAGCACGCCCTCGAGGCTACGACCCCGCCGGAGACGGCCGTCGTCCGCCGCGAGGAGGCCGCCCGTACACTGGCGAGGCGATGACCGACGACGCCGCGACCCCTGCCCGGACGCTGCCGGTGGCCGCGTTCTTCGACGTCGACAAGACGCTCGTCAACGGTGCGAGCCTGCTGTTCCTCGCCCGTGCCTCGCGGTCGCTCGGCATCGTGACATGGCTGGACCTCGCCAGGTTCGGCTGGAAGTCCCTGTCGTTCCGCAAGCACGGCGAGCGGCTGTCCGTGCTCGACGAGGTGCGCGACCGCGGCATGCAGCTGCTCGCAGGACAGCGCGCCGACCGCGTGCACGCCCTGGCGACGACCGTGGTCAGCGCGATGCGGCCGCGGATCTGGCCCGAGACGCACGCGCTGCTGCGCGCGCACCTCGATGCGGGGCACGAGGTGTACCTCATCACCGCGACGCCCGACTTCCTGGCGCAGGAACTCGCGGCGTCGCTCGGCGCGACCGCAGGCATCGGCAGCGGCCTCGAGATCGTCGACGGCGTCTTCACCGGCCGCTTCACGGCCGGCACCATGCACGGCGCCGAGAAGGGCCGTGCGGCTCAGACGATCATGGAGGAGCGAGGGTTCGCGCCTGCCGACTGCTTCGCCTACAGCGACTCGAGCAACGACCTGCCCCTGCTGAACGTCGTGGGCACGCCGGTGGTGGTCAATCCGGACCACGGTCTCGAGCGGCACGCTCGAGCCGAGGGCTGGCGCGTGCTCGCCCTCGATCCGGCGAGCATCCGCACCGAGCGGAAGCGGGTCAGAGCCGCCTCGCGACCCGCCGCTCACTGACGACCGGCCCGGAGCAGTCGCGGCGACGCGCGCCGCGCCGGCTCACTTCTTGTTGCGGCGCTGGTGACGCGTCTTGCGGAGCAGCTTGCGATGCTTCTTCTTCGCCATGCGCTTGCGGCGCTTCTTGATGACGGAACCCATGTGTTCTCCTGACGTTGCGTGATGCCCCGCGCGGTGGTGGATGGGCGCGGAAGAGCCCCGACAGTCTAGAGCGGCCGGGCCGGACGCTTCGACGTGGTCCTGCTCAGGCCGATCGGGACACGTCGGCGACGTGGTTCGACATCGCGACCTGGACCGCCGACTCCGGCACGCGGAACGAGCGCCCGAACCGGATCGCGGGCAGCTCGCCCGAGTGCACGAGCCGGTACACCGTCATGCGGGACACCCGCATCATGTCGGCAACCTCTGCGACCGTGAGGAAGCGCGCATCGTTCAGACCGGGCACGGATCCCCCTCAAGCCGTCGAACGTCCTCGCCCACCGGGGGACAGACACCACCCTACGTGTCCCCCGAACGCGGGTACAGACCGAATCAGCGGCGCAGTCGGCCGACGATCGTCGCTGCGGTCGAGCCGAGACGCACCGCCGCCGTCCGGGCTCGCGGCGCGAGCGGATGCGTGGGAGCCAGCCGGACGACCTCGTCGAGTCCGTCCGGGACGGACCCCGCCGCGACGACCGGCTTCAGGAACGCGCCGAGCCACTGCGCCACCGGCTCGAGGCTCGCGGACTCCAGCCGGTAGTACCGGTGCTGACCCTGCTCGCGCACGGAGACGACCTGGAACTCGCGCAGCGTCTTCAGGTGTTTCGACACCGTCGGCTGGCTGAGCCCGAGCGCGGCGACCAGCTGGCCCACGCTCACCTCGCCGGTGCCGTCAGGGGCTTCGGCGCTCGCGAGCAGCGCGTTCAGAAGCTCCCGCCTCGTCGGGTCCGCGATGACGTCGAACAGGTCCGGCACGGGAACGAGCGTATGCGGTCCACCTGCCGAGCACGATGCCGTTCGGCGTCTGCATCCACTCCCGAGGCGCGGACCTCGGGCGCCTACACTCGGCGGCCAGCTGGAGGGACCGGACATGAGCGACTCGGAGACGCAGCGCACGATCGCGCAGGCCGTCGGCCGCGTGAGGAACGTCCGGACCGTGCCCCTCGTCCGTCTCGCGCACGAGGACGGCACGGAGCGCGCGGTCGTGATCGTCAGGGTCGGCCTGCCGCCGCTGCTGCCGCTGTCCGATGTGGTCACCGTCATCGCGCACGTGCAGCTCACGGTCGCCAGGCTCGCGCCGCAGGGCGCCGCCGTGCACGTCGAGCCGGACATCGCGGCCGATCAGGCCACTCCGACCGAGGCGATCGTCATCCGCGCTCTGGAGTGACGTCCCGCCGCTCGGCGAAGAAGCTCCGCAGCAGCTCGGCGCTCTCGGCCGAGCGCACCCCGGCGACCACCTCCACCCCGGTGGCCGGCCGCCGGTCACGGACCACGTCCAGCACCGACCCGACCGCACCGGCCTTCTCGTCCCAGGCGCCGAACACGAGCCGGCCGACCTTCGCGGCCAGGAGCGCGCCCGCGCACATCGTGCAGGGCTCGAGGGTCACGACCAGCGTGCAGCCATCGAGCCGCCACCGCCCGCGGGTCGCCGCCGCGTGCCGCAGGGCGACCACCTCCGCGTGCGCCGACGGATCGCCGTCCGCCTCGCGGCGGTTGCGCCCGCGGCCGATGACGGCGCCACCGATGTCGAGCACGACCGCGCCGACCGGGACGTCCCCGTGGGCCGGGGCGCGAGCGGCCTCGGCCAGCGCCAGACCCATCGACTCGTGATCCGCGTCCATCCCCCACTCCCGTCTCCCTCGCTAGCCTTGCAGGATGCGCGTGCATGTCGCCGACCACCCGCTGATCACGCACAAGCTCACCGTGCTGCGGGACCGGACCACGCCGTCCCCGACCTTCCGCGCCCTCGCGGAGGAGCTCGTGACGCTGCTCGCGTACGAGGCGACTCGCTCGGTGCGCACCGAACCCGTCCGGATCGAGACGCCCGTCGGCCCGGCCGACGGCCTCGCGCTCAGCACGCCGGTGCCGCTCGTCGTGCCGATCCTCCGCGCCGGCCTCGGGATGCTCGAGGGCATGGTGAAGCTCGTGCCGACCGCGGAGGTCGGCTTCCTCGGCATGGTGCGCAACGAGGAGACTCTCGAACCGTCGGTCTACGCGGAGCGACTGCCCGCCGATCTCGAGTCCCGGCAGTGCTTCATCCTCGACCCGATGCTCGCGACCGGCGGCAGCCTGCTCGCCGCGATCGACTTCATGTTCGACCGCGGTGCTCGCGACGTGACCGCGATCTGCCTGATCGCGGCACCCGAGGGGCTGGCGGCGATCGAGAAGGGCACGCAGGGCCGCGACGTGACCATCGTGCTCGGCGCGCTCGACGAGCGGCTCAACGAGAAGGGCTACATCGTCCCCGGGCTGGGCGACGCGGGCGACCGTCTCTACGGCACGGTCGGGGACTGAACCGACCGTTTCGGCCGTGGCTGGTTGACACGTCCCTCAGACGCGGTCAGAATGCATCCCATGTCATCCGACCTCCGTTGCACGACCGCCGTTCCGGCCCGTCAGGCACCGCAGACGATGATGTGCGGCTTCACCAGCCGTCGAATGTGTCGCTGACCCTTCGGTAGACGTCCGCCCGGCACTCGCCCGGGCCCCGCGCAGCTCTGCGCGCTCCTCCCGCAGTTTCAGCACCTGGCCGTGTGCTCTTCATGAGCCGGCCGCATTCGAAGGACTCGTACCCCATGTCGCTCGCGACCATCACCTCCCTGCCCACCACCCGCACTGCCACCCAGCCGTCGCTCCGGATCGTCCCCGACGGCAGCGAGGCCCGCGGCTTCGCCCTCTACGTCGGTCTCGACGAGGACAAGGCCCGTGCCGCCGGCGTCGACCTCCCGGCCCTGGTCGAGGCGCTCCGCGCCCTCACCGCCGAGCTCGTGCCGAGCGCGGAGACCTACGCCGCCGTCGCACTCGCACCTGCGGGCCTCGGCGGCCGCGACGTGGACATCGTCCGCCGCGCGCTCGCCGACCGGGTTCCCGCCCAGCCCGCGACCACCAAGAAGCGCCGCACCGGCCTCACGCTCGACCTCGGCCGCAAGAAGCTGCGCATCGACGGCGAGACCGCCGGCCTCACCTACCGCGAGTTCGAGCTGCTGCAGTTCCTCGTCCTCCGGGAGGGCCGCACCGTGACCCGCACCGAGATCATCGATGCGCTCTGGTCCGACGCCGAGCACGAGGTGCCGAACGAGCGCACCATCGACGTGCACGTGCGCCGCCTGCGCGCCAAGCTCGGCGAGTACGGCGAGGTCGTCCGCACCGTGCGCGGCGGCGGCTACCGCTTCGACCGGCACGCCGACGTCGTCATCCGCTACGGCGAGGCCCCGAGCCCCGACCGGTTCTGAACCTATTGCTGCGCCGCCGCTGCTGCGGCGCAGCTGCTTCGCTCGGCGAGGGCGCCTCGACTTCGCGGAGATTCGCCGCCGCTGCTGCGGCGCAGCTGCTTCGCTCGGCCGCTGAGCGGATCCGGGCGGAGGTGGCGAGGCCGGCACAGGGTCGCCCGAGGTGCTCACAGGAAGTCCGGGGGTGCGACACGCCGTCGGCAGTAGCGCCCGTTATCGGACCGTTATATGTTCGTTCCGCGTCGAACGTTTGCTGTGGCGAACGGCGTGTGTGATTGCAGGACACTCTTGGTGCAAGGGAACGAGGGTCGGCCGCCGCCTCTGCGGCCGGCCCTTTCCCATGCCGAGAGGCCGGAAGCGGCCGACGCCCCCGGCCGCTGAGCACCGCTCGCAGCGGGCCTCGATACCGTCGCTCGATGCCCGAGCAGGACTCCCCCGCCGTCGTCTGGCTGCGCGACGACCTTCGCGTGTCGGACAATCCCGCGCTCCGCGAGGCGATCGATTCCGGCCGGCCGGTGCTCCCCGTGTACGTGCTCGACGACTCCGGCGGCGCAGGTCGCCCCCTCGGTGCGGCGAGCCGCTGGTGGCTGCACCACAGCCTCGCAGCGCTCGACGCGTCGCTGCAGAAGCGCGGCTCCCGGCTGGTGCTCCGCCACGGCGACGGTGCGGAGGAGGTCGCGGACGTCATGCGGCGGACCGGAGCCGGGCTGCTCACGATGAACCGCCGCTACGTCCGCGGCGAGCGCGAGCAGGACGATCGGGCCCGCCTCGCGGCGGAGCAGGCGGGCGCCGCGGTCTCGGACCACACCGCGTCGCTGCTGCACGAGCCGGGCGAGGTGCTGAACGGCAGCGGCGACCGGTTCGCCGTGTTCACCCCCTTCTTCCGCGCGCTGTCGGGCGCCGGCACGCCCCGTGACCCGCTGCCGGCTCCTGCCGCGATCGACGGTTGGACGGGCGAGGTGCACAGCGTGGACCTGGCGGACCTCGGGCTGCTCCCGACGAAACCCGACTGGTCCGGCGGCCTGGCCGACACGTGGACGCCAGGCGAGAAGGGCGCGCACCGGCGGGTCGACGAGTTCGTGCAGCATCGACTCGCCGGCTACGCCGCGCACCGCGACGAGCCGGCAGCGGAGGCGAGCTCACGGCTGTCACCGCACCTCAAGTTCGGGGAGATCAGCCCGTACCAGCTGTGGCATCGGGTGCAGGGTGCCGACGCTCCTGCCGACGTGCGGATGAAGTTCCTCACCGAGCTCGGCTGGCGCGACTTCGACTACGACCTGCTCGACACCCACCCCGATCTCGACACCGTCAACGTCCACCGGAACTTCGACGCGTTCCCCTGGGCGGAGGTGGACGACGAGGTGCTGGCGGCCTGGCAGCAGGGCCGGACCGGCATCCCCCTGGTGGACGCCGGGATGCGGCAGCTGTGGGCGACTGGCTGGATGCACAACCGGGTGCGGATGGTCACCGCCTCCTTCTTCATCAAGAACCTCCGCTACGACTGGAGGCTGGGCGAGCAGTGGTTCTGGGACACGCTCGTCGACGCGGACCCCGCGAACAACGCGGCGCAGTGGCAGTGGGTCGCCGGCTCCGGCGCGGACGCCGCCCCCTACTTCCGCGTCTTCAACCCCGTGCTGCAGGCGCAGAAGTTCGACCCGGCCGGCGAGTACATCGCCGAGTGGGTGCCGGAGCTGCGGCCCCTCGACGCGAAGGGGCGCCACGAGCCCTGGAACGCGGCGGCAGCGACCGACTACCCCGCACCGGTCGTCGACCTGAAGCGGTCCCGCCAGGCCGCATTGGACGCCTACCAGCGGATGCGCGACTGACTCCCTGCGTGTCCACGCAGCCCTGCACGCCCGTGCAGGGCGGAGGCTCACCGGTGCGCCTTCCCGATGTGACGAGAACGGGTGCCTACAGTGCCATCGATCCGGTCGCTCTCCCGTGCCTGCGCCCAGGACGAGACGTGTCGTGAGGAGGAGCCCCGTTGCGTGACGACACCCGAGCCGCCGCCCGCCACGCAACCGGTCGCACCCGATCGATCTGGGGCGGTCTCGGCCGCACCCTGCTCGTCATGGTGACGGTGCTGGCGATCAGCTCGGTATCCGTCGCGGCCTACGGCGTGTGGCACCTCGGCGAGCAGTTCAAGGACGGGGCCGTGCCGCTCGGCGACGACAACACGATCCCGAACATCACGGCGTTGAACGGCTCGTTCAACGTGCTGCTCGTCGGCGCCGACAACGCCCCCGGCCAGAAGCGCTTCGGCGCGGCCCGCGAAGGCACCCTGAACGACGTGAACATCGTCATCCACGTCTCCGCGGACCACTCGAAGGCGACCGTCGTCAGTCTGCCCCGCGACCTCGTGATCCCCCACCCGCAGTGCGCGGACCCCCAGACGAACGAGGTGTTCTCGGCGATGGCGGCGCAGCCGCTCAACGTCGCGTACGCCCGCGGCGGGCTGAGCTGCGTGGTCGGCACCGTCGAGAACCTCACCGGCCTGAACATCCCCTACGCCGCACTGTTCTCGTTCGAAGGCACCGTGAAGATGGCGGACGCCGTGGGCGGCGTCCCCGTCTGCGTGAACAGGGCGATCGACGACCCCGACGCCGGCCTCAAGCTGAAGAAGGGCGTCACGGTCGTCACGGGGCGCACCGCGCTCGCCTACCTCCGCAGCCGTCACGGCGTCGGCGACAAGAGCGACCTCTCACGGATCGCGTCGCAGCAGGCGTACATGTCGTCGCTGATGCGGACGATGACCTCCGCCGGCACGCTGTCGAACCCGACGAAGCTCTACGGCTTGGCGAGCAGCGCCGCGGACAGCATCACGCTGTCGGAGTCGCTCGCCGATCCGAACACGATGGTGCAGATGGCGCTCGCCGTGAAGTCGGTCGGGCTGAACCACATGGTGTTCGTGCAGTACCCGACCGCCGCCGACCCGGTCAACCCCAACAAGGTCGTGCCGTCCACCGCGCTGGCGTCCGTGCTGATGCAACGCGTCCAGCAGGACAAGGCGATCGCCCTCGACAAGGACGCGCTGGGGCTCAGCACCACGCTGAAGAACGCGAAGAAGAAGGCCGCGACCGCGACCGCGTCGCCGTCGCCGTCGCCCTCCGCGAGCGCGAGTACCGACGCCGACGTCGTGGCCGGGCTTCGTGGTCAGACCGCGGCGGAGCAGACCTGCTCGCTGGCCGCCGGCAGCTGAACCGGGCCGTCAGGACCCGACCGCCGCGAGCACGCTGTCGACCCCGATGCCGGCCATGCAGCGGGGGGCGTGGTCCTCGGTCAGCGGGCAGCGCGCCGACCACCAGCACTCCTGCTCGGTGATCGCGGTCGGCCTGCGCACGTCGCATCCCGGGTGGCCCTGCAGGTTCACCGCCCCGCTGCCGCGATAGCCGTACCGCTCGCCCAGCGTCGGCCCGAACAGGCCCACGACGGCGAGCCCGGAGGCGGAGGCGAGCCGAACGGGGCCCGTGTCGCCGCCGATGGCCCGCCCGTCCCGCTCGGCGACGGCAGCACAGAGGGCCGCGAGCGCCCGCAGGGCCAGGTCGGGTGCCACGGTCGCACCCGCTTCGGCGAGCACCGCGCGCTGCTCCTCCACCTGGGACACGGCGATCGGCTGCCACCCTCGGCGCAGCAGACCGAGGACGGTGCGACGCCAGTCGGCGAGCGGCCACCGCTTCACCCGCATGCCGGAGTCGGGCATC
>NZ_CAXTHO010000008.1:0-37262 GCF_964244015.1 uncultured Amnibacterium sp.
CTCGGCTACCTGCTCGACATGGCGCCGAAGGACCTCGAGAAGGTCATCTACTTCGCGGCGTACATGATCATCGAGGTCGACGAGGAGGGCCGTCACGACGACCTCCCCGACCTCGAGAACGAGCTGCGCCTCGAGCTGAAGGCCCTGACCGACCAGCGCGACGCCCGCATCAACGAGCGCCTCGCCCGGCTGGAGGTCGACCTCGCCGCCCTCGAGCAGGAGGGCGCGAAGAGCGACCAGAAGCGCCGCACGCGTGACGTGGGCGAGAAGGAGATGGGGCAGATCCGCCGCTCCTTCGACGACCAGGTCGCGACGCTCGAGCGGGTCTGGGACGACTTCCGCAACCTGAAGGTCGGCGACCTCAAGCCCGAGGACGCGATCTACAACGAGCTGATCGACCGGTACGGCACGTACTTCGAGGCGTACATGGGCGCCGAGGCGATCAAGCGCCGCCTCGAGGCGTTCGACCTCCAGGCCGAGTCCGACCTGCTGCACCAGCAGATCAGCGAGGGCAAGGGCGCGAAGAAGATCCGCGCGATCAAGCGTCTCCGCGTCGTCAGCTCCTTCCTCGCGACCGGCAACTCGCCGGCAGCGATGGTGCTCGATGTCGTCCCGGTGATCCCGCCGGAGCTGCGTCCGATGGTCCAGCTCGACGGTGGTCGCTTCGCGACCAGCGACCTGAACGACCTGTACCGCCGCGTCATCAACCGCAACAACCGCCTCCGCCGCCTGCTCGACCTGGGCGCGCCGGAGATCATCGTGAACAACGAGAAGCGGATGCTGCAGGAGGCCGTCGACGCGCTGTTCGACAACGGTCGTCGCGGTCGCCCGGTCACGGGCACCGGCAACCGGGCGCTGAAGAGCCTGTCCGACATGCTGAAGGGCAAGCAGGGCCGGTTCCGCCAGAACCTGCTCGGCAAGCGCGTCGACTACTCCGGCCGCTCGGTCATCGTCGTCGGCCCGCAGCTGAAGCTGCACCAGTGCGGTCTGCCGAAGCAGATGGCGCTGGAGCTCTTCAAGCCGTTCGTCATCAAGCGCCTGATCGATCTGAGCCACGCGCAGAACATCAAGGCCGCGAAGCGGATGGTGGAGCGGTCGCGTCCGCAGGTGTGGGACGTGCTCGAGGAGATCATCCGCGAGCGCCCCGTGCTGCTGAACCGCGCGCCGACCCTGCACAGGCTCGGCATCCAGGCGTTCGAGCCGCAGCTCGTCGAGGGCAAGGCGATCCAGCTGCACCCGCTCGTGTGCGCCGCGTTCAACGCGGACTTCGACGGCGACCAGATGGCCGTCCACCTGCCGCTGTCCGTCGAGGCCCAGGCCGAGGCCCGCATCCTGATGCTCGCCTCGAACAACATCCTGAAGCCGTCCGACGGCCGCCCGGTGACCCTGCCCTCCCAGGACATGATCATCGGCCTGCATCACCTGACCACGATCAAGCCGGGTGCCACGGGTGAGGGACGTTCCTTCTCCTCCGTCGCCGAGGCGATCATGGCCAAGGACGCCGGCACGCTGGACCTGAACGCGGTGGTCACGCTGCGGCTCACGGACGTCGTTCCGCCGATCGGGCAGACCCCCGACGGCTACGTGGAGGGCACGCCGCTGCTCGTCAAGACCACGCTGGGTCGCGCCATCTTCAACGAGGCGCTGCCGACGGACTACCCGTTCGTGGAGGAGCTGGCCGACAAGGGCGAGATCTCCGTGATCGTCAACGACCTCGCGGAGCGGTACCCGAAGGTGGAGGTCGCAGCGACGCTGGACCGCATCAAGGACGCCGGCTTCTACTGGGCCACCCGGTCCGGTGTGACGGTCGCGCTGTCCGACGTGCTCACGCCGCCGTCGAAGGGCAAGATCCTGGAGGGTGCAGAGGCGCGGGCCGCGAAGGTCCAGACCCAGTACGAGACGGGTCTGATCACCGACGAGGAGCGCCGCCAGGAGCTCATCGAGCTGTGGAACAAGGCCACCAGCGAGGTCGCCACGGCCATGCAGGACAACATGCCGGTCGACAACAACATCAACCGCATGGTGTCCTCCGGCGCTCGAGGCAACTGGATGCAGGTCCGGCAGATCGCCGGCATGCGCGGCCTCGTGTCGAACCCGAAGGGCGAGATCATCCCGCGCCCGATCGTGCACTCGTACCGCGAGGGCCTGACCGTGGCCGAGTACTTCATCTCGACCCACGGTGCCCGCAAGGGCTTGGCCGACACGGCGCTCCGCACCGCGGACTCCGGGTACCTGACGCGTCGTCTCGTCGACGTGTCGCAGGACGTCATCATCCGCGAGGACGACTGCGGCACCTCCCGAGGCCTCGACCTCTCCACCAGCGAGAACGTCGAGAACGCGGTCTACGGCCGCACGCTCGCGACCGACGTGGCGAGCACGTCCGGCGAGGTCCTGGCCACGGCCGGTGACGACGTCGGCGACGTGCTGATCGCGAAGCTCGTGGAGGCCGGTGTCGAGCGCATCAAGGTGCGCTCGGTCCTGACCTGCGAGTCCGCGGTCGGTGTCTGCGCCGCCTGCTACGGCCGTTCGCTCGCGACCGGACTGCTCGTCGACATCGGCGAGGCCGTCGGCATCATCGCGGCCCAGTCGATCGGTGAGCCCGGTACCCAGCTGACGATGCGCACCTTCCACACCGGTGGTGTCGCCTCGGCCGACGACATCACGCAGGGTCTGCCCCGCGTGCAGGAGCTGTTCGAGGCGCGGACCCCGAAGGGTGCGTCCCCGATCGCCGAGGCCGCCGGTGTCGTCACGATCGAGGACACCGACCGCCAGCGGAAGATCATCCTCACCCCGGACAACGGCGACGAGCCGTTCGCCTACCCGGTGCTCAAGCGCGCCACCCTCCTGATCGAGGACGGGCAGCACGTCGAGCTCGGCACGCAGTTCCACGTCGGGTCCATCGACCCGAAGGAGGTCCTGCGGGTCAAGGGCGTCCGTGAGGTGCAGCTGCACCTCGTGGACGGCGTGCAGGGCGTCTACCGCAGCCAGGGCGTGCCGATCCACGACAAGCACATCGAGGTCATCGTGCGGCAGATGCTGCGCAAGGTCACGGTCGTCGACCACGGCGACACCGACCTGCTCCCCGGTGAGCTCGTGGACCGCTCACGCTACCAGGACGTCAACCGGGCCGCGCTCGCGGAGGGTCGCAAGACCGCTTCGGCGCGTCAGGAGGTCATGGGCATCACGAAGGCGTCGCTCGCGACGGAGTCGTGGCTGTCCGCCGCCTCCTTCCAGGAGACGACCCGGGTGCTCACGCAGGCGGCGATGGACGGCAAGTCCGACTCGCTGCTGGGCCTGAAGGAGAACGTCATCATCGGCAAGCTGATCCCGGCCGGCACCGGTCTGCCCCGGTACCGCGACGTGGTCGTGGCGCCGACGGAGGAGGCGAAGGCCGAGCGGTACCCGCTCCGGTCCTTCGGCGACGACTCGATGTTCAACGACGCCGACCTGTCGTTCGTCGACTTCGACTCGTTCTCGAGCGACGACTACAGCCCCGGCACCTACAACTGATCCGGTCGTAGAGCAGCGGCCCACCTCCTTCGGGAGGTGGGCCGCTTTCGTGGTTCAGGAGTTCTGGCGCGGCCAGAACTCCTGAAACACGACATGTCGTCCGTCGGTCGGAGGTCGAGCGGGGCAACTTGCATGCGGCGCCTGACCACCCGCCTCATGATAAGTTTCTCGATATCCAACATTTATCACCCGCGACGCTATGAGGCGATATGAGCATATTTCGTGAGTTGGTCGAAGCGCGTGACCGCTTGCAGGTCCTCGTCGACGAGCTCCTGCAGTCACTCGACCGCGGCGAGACTCCACGTCTGCCCGAGGGCGAGCACATCGACTGCAAAGAAGAACCGTACCGTCGAGGAGCAGGCGGCACGCTTCTTCCCGGGGAGAAACAGAACAACGCGGCCGCCGCCTACCTCGCCGACGAGGTCTGCTGCATGGCGAACACTCCGGGCGGTGGCGCAATCGTGCTCGGCGTAGAGGACGGGACCTGGCAGATTCTCGGGACGGAGATCGATCCCGATTGGCTTCGACTTCGAATCTATCAACTCAGCCATGTCGCGCCGACGACAGAAGCCCGCGAAGTGCAGGGACTCCGGGTAATCGTCCTCTACGTCGCTGAAGCTCCAGAGCCCGTAGAGGACAAGAACGGTCGTATTCGCTGGCGTGTGTCCGACAGCTGCCAGCCCGTGGACCGCGCGGAGTGGTGGCTGTCCCGTCAGCGCGGCAATGGTGCCGATGCGATGGCATCCATCACGACTCGGACTGTGGACGAGGTCACGCCCGGAGCGATTCAAGCCGCTCGCCGGTATGTGAACGCGAGTGGCGACCCGAACGTCGTAGCAGGTGGAACCTCGGACGAGATCCTGCGACGCCTCGGCATCATTACGGTGGATCGTCGGCTCACGCAGGCCGGCGTTCTGCTCTTCTGCCCCGCCGGGCGTCCCCTCCTCACACTGACCCGGCTCGACGTCGTCGGGGGCAACGTGGTCAACAGCTTCGAGCCGGACCCGGAGCAGTCGCTGCTCGAGCAACTCGCGCAGATCGAGAATCGGCTCGATGCCATGGTCCCATCGCGACCCGACGTGCGGACATTCGTCGAAGGACCGATTCGCGCGCTGCCGACCCGCGCAGTCCGCGAGGCGATCCTCAACGGGCTCACGCATCGCGACTGGATGCGTTTCGAGCCGACGACTGTGCGGTGGATCGATGCCGACAGTCGGCTCGAGGTCGAGAGCCCGGGCGGCTTCACCGGCGGCATGTCCGAGCACAACGTCCTGTCGCGGCGTCACGCTCGGTATCCCGCGCTCTCCGACCTCTTCCGCGCACTTCGACTTGTCGACAAGGAAGGTATCGGCGTCGACCGGATGTACCGCGA
This sequence comes from uncultured Amnibacterium sp., assembly GCF_964244015.1. NCBI lineage: Bacteria > Bacillati > Actinomycetota > Actinomycetes > Micrococcales > Microbacteriaceae > Amnibacterium > uncultured Amnibacterium sp. Next base: position 4,883 of record NZ_CAXTHO010000008.1, read on the forward strand.
GATGACCGTGCTCGGGCATCGGCCGCCCTCGATCACGGAGGTTCCAGGACCGTTGGTGCGCACCGTGCTGGAAGGCGGGCAGCCCGCGGTGCCAGTGATGGCGGTCGTGGAGGCGGTGCGACCCGAAGTCCGACAGCGCGATGTGCGGATCGCCTTGATCCTCTTCACCCTGCTCCACGCGCCATTCCTGACCCGTCGAGATGTGGCCGAGCTGCTCCAGGATGACGATGCGGAAGCCGACTCGGCGCTCGCGGCCGCAGAGCAGACCTCCATCGGAGGACGCGCACTCATCACCGGGTACAAGGACGTCTGGACGCTCGGCGCAGGTGCGCTCGAGATCGCCGAGCGAGAGATCCGACAACGAGGACCGTCGTCGCGACGCGGACTCCTCGCCTACCGTCGCCCGACCCTGGAAAACGGGCGGCAGGTCGTCCTGGCTTGGTTGGCCCGACACGAACGCATCGGCAGTGGTGACTACGCGGCGCTGACGGGAGTCCAGCAGTCCAACGCGAGTCGATTCCTCACCGGTCTGGTAGGTGATCTGCTGCTGAAGGGCACCTCGCCCGGCTACTCGCACTTCGTCCGCCGTCCGACGCAGACGCCTGACGGTCCACGGCACGGCGCGGCCTGACCGCCGGCTTGCATGCCGCGTCGGTCGATGTGTGAGGGCGGTGCGCCTCGGGACCACCCCGGGCGTGATCGGACAATGCGGGCGTAAAAAGGCGCCCCGATTGACCGATTACGCCCGGATTCGTCCGAGAACCGCGACCCCAGGACGGGGGATATCGGCGGGACCTCGGATTCCCTAGGTTTGCAGGACACCGGTCACCCAGCCGGTGCGCCGCGCACCCACGCGGTTCTGCCCCCTCTTGTGACCGGACACCCCCACCGTGAACACTGCTTCTTCCATCCCCGAGCGCGCCCACGCTCGCGAGGCCCGCTGATGCTGCGCCCGTACCGCCTTGAGCGCGAGCTCGACCGCGCGGTCGCCGGGTGGCTCGACTGGCTGCCCCGCTGGGATCCCGCGACCGCCCGGCGCCGGCTGTCACCGTGCGTGACGTGTCCCGTCTGGTCCGCCGAGCTCGGCTTCGACGAGGTGCCGCACGGCGCCCTCCACGCCCTGACGACGTCGCTCGACGCGGTGATCACCGAGCACGTTCGCCGGTCGGTATCGCTGCAGCCGTTCCTCAGCGACGAGGCGATCGACGGGCTGCGCGACCAGCTGCGCCGTGAGGCCATCGCCTGGGTGAGCCGCCAGCACACGCACATCCTGCGAGCGCTGGACGCGTACGTCGAGCCGAAGGTGCAGCACATGGCCGCGCTGCTCTTCGCCGACCTGGGCGGTGCCGAACCCGCCTCCTGAGACCCGCGGGTCGGACCGGACGGAGGAGTGGCCAGAACGTCCGACACGCGCTGCATGAGAAAGGCCCCCGGGGTGGATCCCGGGGGCCTTTCTTGCGTCCGTCGTCAGGCCGCCGCGGTCGCGAGCTCGGCCTGCAACGGCCAGTCGTCCTCGAGGATCAGCTGCGTCGCGACGCAGGCGACGGGGTTGACCACGATCGGGGCGAGCAGGTTCACGACGGGAGCGCCGTCGAGGATGTTCGCGACGACGTAGACGTCGACCTCGGCGACCGAGGAGGCGCCGAGCGCGGCGAGGTCCTCGTCGGCGACGGCCGGCAGGTACTCGGGCACGTAGAACGTCGGGTCGAGCAGGAAGAGACGCAGGTCTGCGCCCGCCGTGTCTCGGAGCGTGTACAGGCCGGAGGCGCCCTCCACGGCCGCGAGCTCGAAGTCGGTGAGCGGGGCGAAGCCCGGCGGTGGGGACGTGAAGGTGAGCAGCGCGTCGCGGGAGGTCGCCGATGGGGATGGATTCAGGGCAGAGATCATGAAAGGAAGCTCATCAGGGTCGGTTGGATCACTTGGGCGGTCACCTGGAGTGCCGTCTGGTAGGCGAGTTGCTGCGTCTTGAGATCGAGCAGGGTCCTCGTCGTATCCGCATCCTGCAGTCCGGACCGCTGGGTCTCCAGGGCCGTCGCCATCGTGGCGTTCTGCGCCTTCGCGCTGGTCATCCGAGCGTAGTTCGCACCGACGACCCCATGCTGCGCAGAGATGTTCGTGAGCCCGGTGCTCAGCAGGTCGATGCCGGCCGTGATCGTCTGCTTCGGGGTGAGCCCCGTCGTGCTGCTGGGGGTGTCCGAGTCGTACCCGGGGTCCCGCAGTGCGTCGATCACGGTCTGGATCTGCGCGAACACCGAGGTGTCCCCCGACCCGAAGGTCGCCAGTCCGTCTGCTGCGACGGTGACGACGTCAGTCGACGCGCTGCCGATCCGTCGTTGCACCGAGCCGACCGCCGTGGTGACGGGGGGCGTCGCGGTCGATGTCGTCGTGGGGCCCGTGTAAGTGCCGGCGTCGTCGAACGCCGCACTCGCGTCGGAGGTGCCGGCGAAGATCGAGCGCCCGTTGTACTTCGTGTTCGCCGCGCTCAGCAGGTCGGCGCGGATCCCCTCCAGCTGCGTCGCGATGGCCTCACGGGTGGCGGCGCTGGCCGTCCCGCTGTTGCCGGCCTGGATCGCGAGGTCCTTCGCCTTCCGCACGAGGTTCTCGGCGGAGCTCATCGTCGTGTCCGCGGAGCCGAGCCAGCCGAGCCCGTCGTCGATGTTCGTGCCGTACTGGCTGATGGCGCTCTGCTGTCCCACCACCTTCATGATCGCGGCGCTCGCGGCGGGATCGTCGGAGGGCTTGGTGATGGCGATCCCTGAGGAGGACTGCGCGGTGAGCTGCGACAGGCGCGCCTTCGACGTCTGGATGTTCGCGTTCGAGCTGGCCCAGATCTGGGTCGTGGTCACGCGGCTGATCGTCATCGGGCCCCCATGTTGATCAGCGTGTCGAGCACGTCGGCGATGGTGCTGATCACGCGCGCGGACGCCTGGTAGGCGTGCTGGTAGATCACGAGGTTCGACGTCTCCTCGTCCAGGTCGACGCCGCCGACCGAGTTCTGGGCCGTCGTCGCGGCCGAGGCAGCGGTGTCGGAGGTGGCCGAGCGCGCGGCTGCCGTGGCCGACTGGGAGCCGATCCGCGACACGTACGTCGCCCAGCCGGCGTCGGGTGAGTCGGCGGCGTTGCCGAGCTGTGCGATCTTGTCCGCGATCGTGTTGTCGAGGTTCCCCTTCGTGCCGTCCGCCGCCGCGATGCCGGCCACGGAGGTGGGTACGACATACAGGTTGGTCGCTGCCGGTCCCGACGTGCTCTGGAACCCGAAGAAGTCGAGCGGGGTGCCGGTCGTTCCCGGAGCGCCGGTGGAGGTGGTTCCGAGTCGGTGCACCGCGTTGACCTTGGACGCGAGGTCGGTGGCGGCGGTGTTGTAGGCCTGCGCGGCCTCGGCGTAGACGCCGCCGGTCGCAGTCGCGTTCGCGCCCTGCAGCGACGCGAGCCTGGCCGCCATCTCACCGCCGTCCAGAACGACGGCAGTGCGAGTGTCGCTCCAGACCAGCGAGACCGCCGTCGCGCTCGACGAGGTCGGGAACGCGGCGGTGCCCGCGACCTCCAGCTTCCGAGTGGTGACACCCGAGACGAGGGTGTTCCCGCCGACCACGACGTCGATCGTGCCGTCGGCGTTGCCCCGGCTGGTAGCGCCCGTGAGCTTCGACAGCACGGTGACTGCGGCGTCGCGCTGATCGAGCAGGTTGTTGACGTTGCCGCCGGATGCGGCGAGCGACCGGATCGTCTTGTTGAGGTCGGCGATCTGGCCGGCGGTCTCGTTGATGGTCCCGGCCGCCGTCACGGTCGCGGCGCGAGCCGCCGTCCAGGCGTCGGCCGCTGCGGTGTACCCGGCGGAGATCGTCGAGGCGACGACATTCGCCTGGGAGAGCAGCGCCCCGGCCACTCCGACGTCGCCGGGGTGGTTCGCCATCTGCTGCCAGGAGGACCACAGCTTGTTCAGCTGTGACGACAGCCCGTTCGAGTTCGGCTCGTTCAGCGACGTCTCGACGGTGCTCGCGGCGGCGGCACTCGTGCTCCAGTAGGCGGCGGCGGAGCCGGTGCTGTTCACGCGCGCGTTCACGATGGTGTCGGTCAGGCGCGCGACGCCGGTGACGGTGACGCCGTCGCCCACGCTGTTCGGCTTGGAGTAGGTGGCGAGCGCGGTCTGCGCGAGCGGGCTCTGGTTCACGCGCTGCCGCGTGTAGCCCTCGGTGTTCGCGTTGGCGACGTTCTGCCCGGTCACCTCGAGGGCGGCCCGCGCGGCGGCGAGGCCCGAGGACGCGATGCTCAGCCCGCCGAAGGTGCTCACGGTCAGCCCTGCCGGTCGAAGAGCCGCGCGCCGGCGGCGGCGGGGGTCCGCTGCCCGCCGCGCGCGCCGTAGCCGAACGGATCCGACGACGGACCGGTCCCGAGGTTCGCGAGGGTCTCCTGCGTCGCGCGGCTCGCGGAGCGGAGGTAGGAGAGGTTCGTGTCGCGCAGGTCCGCGATCTGCGAGGTCAACGCGGTCAGGGCGGTGAGGTGGGAGAGCAGCACGTCCCGCCACGCGTCGCCGGCGCCCTCGGCGAGCTGCCGCAGCGTCGAATCCTCGGGAAGCCCCCATGCCACGGCCACGAGCGACGCCTCCACGGTGCGCTCGATGCCGGCGGTGCGGAGGTGGCCGAGCACCTGCTCGACCTCGCGGGTCGCGTGGTGCAGCCACTTCGAGCGGCCGGCGGTGAGCAGCAGCTGCTCCTCCTCCAGCTTGAAGACGAGCATCTCGAGCAGCTCGCGTTCGCGCCACAGCAGCGACGAGAGGTCGTTCACGCTCATCGATTCCTCCGCTGATCGGTGCCTGACGTCATTCCGACGCATTCCCCACCATCGGCCGTTCGGGCGCAGATGTAAGGGAATGCGTTCCCGCCGGAGCGTACGGGTGAGGAATGCCCCGTTTCGGCAGGACCACACGCCCCCGAACGGGGGGAGGCGCCACACGCATTCCAGACGTTCCCCCTACTGGGGGCGCGGCGTGGGAGACGCCGGCGGAGCACCGGCTCTAGCGTCCAGATCAGGACGAGCCGCCAGGGATGGCATGGTACGACGGGAACGAAATGGCGACACGAACCGAGCGCGATGCGCTGGTCCGCGACAACCTCGCGATCGTGGGGTACCTCGTGAACGAGGTGGCTCGGAAGGCGACCCATATCTCTCGCGACGAGTTGGCCTCCGCCGGTTCTCTGGGCCTGATCCTGGCCGCGGAGACGTTCGATCCGACCCAGGGCGTGCCGTTCGGCGCGTTCGCCCGCCGTCGCATCCTCGGTGCGATCGCGGACGAGATGCGGTCCGCCGACTGGGCCTCGCGGACCGCGCGCAAGAAGATCCGCGAGTCGCTGACCGTGCAGGAGTCGCTGACGAACGCGCTGGGCCGTGCGCCGAGCGTCGACGAGGTCGCCGAGTCGCTCGGCGTCGACCGCAAGGCGGCGCTCGAGGCGCTGTCCGGCGCGAGTCACTCCGTCGCCTCCCTCGACGAGACCATCGCGGACACCATCGCCGCCGAGGTCGCGAGCCCGGAGGACGTCGTGCTCGAGACCGAGCGCACCCGCTACGTGAAGGCGGCGGTCACGAGCCTGCCGCCGAAGATGCGCTACATCGTCGAGCAGATCTACTTCCACGACCGCTCGGTCGGCGAACTCGCCACGGAACTGGGGCTCACGCACTCCGCGGTGTCGCAGCAGCGGTCGGAGGGCATCCGCCTGATGCGGCACGGGCTCGAGTCGCAGTACTCCACCGGCGCCGTCCCTCGGGTGGAGGCGCAGCCGAAAGTCGCTCCGGCGCGCCGCGCGGCGTACCTCGCCCGACTCGCCGAGACTTCGAACGCGCGGATGGCCCAGCCGGCCGCGTCCTCGTTCTTCACCGAACGCACCGCGTAAGCACTTCAGCCTGAACTGCCCCTACTTCGGGGCGAACGGCTAACGGCCCCGTCGATAGGGCCGATAGCCATTCGCGTCGGACCACGGATGGACCGCACTTCAGATCCCGACTCACGGAGGAACTCAAATGGGATTCGCAATCAACACCAACAACGATGCGCTCAACACGTATCGCAACCTGACCACGGTGCAGAACTCCTTGAGCAAGTCGCTCGAGAAGCTCTCCAGCGGTCTGCGGATCAACCAGGCCGGTGACGACGCGGCCGGACTCACGATCTCCACGCAGCTGGCGTCGCAGGTCTCGGGCCTGCAGCAGGCTTCGCGGAACGCCCAGGACGGCACCTCGCTCGTCCAGACGGCGGACGGGGCGCTGACGCAGGCGCAGTCGATCCTCGGTCGCATGCGTGACCTGGCGGTGCAGGCCGGTAACGACTCGAACAGCACCGCAGCCCGCACTGCGATCACGAATGAGGCAGCGAGCCTCACGGCTGAGCTTTCTCGTATCGGCAACTCGGTGAACTTCAACGGCCAGAACCTGCTCGACGGCACCACGCCGACCTTCAAGTTCCAGGTCGGCGCTGACGGCAACTCGCAGAGCCAGATCGCAGTCGATCTGCGCGGGGCCAACCTCGTCAGGGTCGGTGCTGCTCTCAGCGCGACGACCACGGGCCTGACGGTCGCGAGCGCGGACCTCACCAAGGTGCAGGACACCGCGGGAGTCACGTTCACATCCACGACCGAGAACGCTGCCGGCGACACCACGGCCACCTCGACGGCGGTCGTCAGTCTGGCTGCGTTCACGGGAACCCCGACCGCTGCCGACTACGCCAGTGCACTGAACGCCAATGCGGACTTCTCGTCGAAGTTCACGGCAACGGTCACCTACAACACCACCACGGGTGCCGCCACCGGCATCGCGGTGGCGTCGAGGGACGGGGGCGCCGTCACGGCTGGATCGACCGCGAACGCGACGATCGGGACCGACGGCCAGACAGTCGGCAGCATTGCGTTCGACTCGGCGGTGAACGCGCAGGCGGCCATCAGGACGCTGGACGTGCAGATCGCCGCGGTGTCTTCGGCTCGTGCCAGCATCGGCGCGATCGAGAACCGGTTCAACAACGTCGTCTCGACGATCGCCACGTCGGTCACCAACCTGACCGCCGCGAAGAGCCGGATCACGGACGTCGACATGGCGCAGGAGATGGTCAACTACACCCGCGCGAACGTGCTGTCGCAGGCCGGTACCGCGATGCTCGCCCAGGCGAACTCGCTGCCGCAGCTCGCGCTGAAGCTGCTGGGCTGATCGATCTGATGCCGCGGTGGTGCGAGGCCGATCCAGGCCCTCGCACCACCGCGGCTTCTGCCGTACTCCCGCACCCGTCGAGAAGGGACTGACGCATGGCCACCGCAGCGCTGTCCTCGATCACGGGGCTCGGCCTCTCCGGGCTCTCCAGCGGGCTCGACACCTCCGGGATCATCACAAAGCTGATGTCGGTCGAATCCGCTCCGCAGACCGCGCTGAAGTCGACGCTCAGCACGACGACGGCGTACCGCGCGGCTCTGCAATCACTGAACAGCTCGGTCGCCGCCATCGCGACGAGCGCCACCGCCGCCGCCAGATCAGGCGCCCTCGCCTCCTTCACGGCGACGAGCGACGTCAGTTCGGTCTCCGCGAAGGCGTCGAGTACCGCATCGTCCGGATCGGTGTCGTTCACTGTCGACCGAATCGCGCAGGCGCAGGTCTCCGTGACCGGGACCATCGCGGCGTGGGCCGCACCGACCGATGGCACGACGAAGCCGTCGATCACGATCCAGGTCGGCAGCGGAACCGCGAAGACGGTCAGTGCCGCATCGACCAACCTCGACGACGTGGTCGCCGCGATCAACGGCTCCGGAACCGGAGTCACCGCGACGAAGATCGCGGTCGGATCGACGAACGGCACGACCCAGTACCGCTTGCAGCTGCGCGGTGCGACCGGTGCCGACAACGGCTTCAGCGTCTACGAGGGCGCCAGCACGTCGGCTCCCGCGCTGGCGACGACCCAGACGCAGGCCGCGCAGAGCGCGCAGATCACGCTGTACAAAGGCATCGCGGGTGCCGAGGTGCAGGTCCCATCAGCGACCAACACCTTCGCGAATCTCATCACCGGGGTCGACGTGACGGTCTCCGCTGTGTCGACCACTGCCGCGACCGTGACCGTCGCCGCCGACTCCACCGCGGCGACGACCTCCGCGCAGACGCTGACGGCGAGCCTGATCACCCTGTTCTCCGGGATCGCCGCCGCGAGCGCAATCACGACGACCACGAGTTCGAGCGGGTCGACGTCGGCGACGACGGGCAGCGTCTTCACGGGCGACAGCGCCGTGCGCAACATGAAGGACGCGCTGCTCTCCGCGGTCTCCGGCGCGGTGGACGGCAGGTCGCCCTCCTCCATCGGGATCAACCTGACGAAGGACGGCACGATCACCTTCGACTCCGCGAAGTTCTCCGCCGCGATGGCGAGCGACCCGACCGGGACGACCGCGATGTTCCAGACGATCGCCGGCCGGGTGTCCACAGCCGCCGTCGGTGCGAGTGACTCGTACACGGGCACGCTCACGCAGAAGGTGACGTCGCAGCAGACGACCGAGTCGAGCCTGACGAAGCAGATCAGCGACTGGGACGCGCGACTCGCGACGATCCAGGCGCAGTACACGGCGCAGTTCAACGCGCTCGAGGTGGCGCTGAACAGCCTCAGCTCCCAGTCCTCCTACCTCACCAGTCAGATCAACGGTCTGACGACCAACTATCAGAGTGCGAACTGACTATGCCTCCCTCGAACCTCGCCGCCGCACGCAGCCTCTACAACCGCGACTCGGTGCTCAGCGCCTCACCCGCGCGGTTGCTCGTCATGCTGTACGACCGGCTGCTGCTCGACCTCGCCCGCGCGGAGACCGCGCAGCTCGGCGAGGACTGGCCGATCGCGTCAGCGCAGCTGCTGCACGCGCAGGAGATCGTGTCCGAACTGGCCAGCTCGCTCCGGCCGGAGGTCTGGGACGGCGGACCCGGCCTGCTCGCGGTCTACACCTATGTCCTCACGGCGATGGCGCAGGCGAACATCCATCGCGATGTGGTCAAGACCCGCGAGTGCATCACGCTGCTCGAGCCGCTGCGCCTCGCGTGGCACGAGGCCGCGCTGAAGGTGTCGATGCAGGAAGCCGCCCTGCGGCGGGACGCTGTTGGCTGAGTCGCGGCCGGAACATATGCCCGCGGGTCCATGGGATCCATGGGCGCCGATCCTCGACGACCTCGAGGGCCGGGTCGTGGCTGCGGAGTCCGGCGATCTCGCCGCGCTGGAGGGCTGGGCTCCGCCCGCAGTCCAGCCGAAGCCGATGAGCGTGGACGACCAGCGGCGTGCGAACGGCATCCTGTCGCGCCAGCGTGCGCTGCTCAGCCGCATCCGCGACGAGCAGGAGGTGGTCGCCGTGTCCATGCGTGCGATGCGCCGGCCGCAGTACAACGCCGCGACCGCGCCTCCGGTGTACGTCGACCGGATGGGCTGACTTTTCATCTTTCAGGAGTTTTGGCGCGGCTTCGCCGCAGCCAAAACTCCTGAAAGATGAAAAGTCGTGCGTGCGGACGCGCTCGTAGCTCGGTCGGCCCGGACGGGGGGCGACATGCCCCTCAACGGGGGGTGCGTTGCTTCGCTCTCCGGTCGACGGTTACGCATAGTTTCAGGAATCGAGCACGGATCGCTCGTTCAGACCAGGCCACGGATCGGCCGCCCATCCTTCTTCAGTCAAGGACGGACTTCTCCGTGTTCGATTCGGTCACCACGAACGCGCTCGCCAGCGCGATGGACGGCCTCGCGCTGCGGCAGCGCACGATCGCGCAGAACATCGCGAACGTGAACACGCCGAACTACCACGCGAAGATCGTCTCGTTCGAGAACGCGCTCGCCGCCTCCGTGCAGAACGGCAACGGCACCGCCGTCGCCACGACGACCACGTCCGAGGCGCCCACGCAGCAGAACGGCAACAACGTCAGCCTCGACTCCGAGACGCTGAACAACGTCGAGTCGGTGCTGCGCTACCAGTTCGCCACCCGCGCGGTGGGCATGGACTTCTCCGCCACCGAGTCCGCGCTCAGGACCTCCTGATGGACGCGATCGAGATCGCCGGCACGGCGCTCAACGCCCACCAGGCATGGCTCAACGCGATTTCGAACAACATCGCGAACGTCAACACCGCGAAGGCGTCCTCGGGCAGCGCCTTCCAGGCCGAGTACCTGCAGGTCTCCGCGGTGGAGAACAACCAGGGCGTCCAGGTCGACAAGGTCGTCCACGGCAGCGCCGCGGGCAGGCTCGTCTACGACCCCACGAACGCGGTCGCGAGCACGGACGGCTACGTCCGCATGCCCGACATCGACCTCGGTGAGCAGATGTCGACGCTGATCATGGCGCAGCGCGGCTACCAGGCGAACGCCGCGGTCGTCGACCGCGCGAAGACGAGCTACGAAGCCGCGCTGCAGATCGGCAGAAGCTGATGACCTCCTCCATCTCCCAGCTCTCGGGCATCAACAGCCTCACCGGCCTCGGCGGCACCACCGGTATCACCGGGACGAGCGCCACGCAGCTCGGCGGCACGGACGGCACCTCCGGCTCGAGCTTCAGCTCGATGCTCGGCGGGGTCGTGGACAACCTGTCCGGTCTCCAGAGCACCGCGAACACGCTCGCGGTCAAAGCCGTGACCGGTGACCTGACCGACATCCACCAGGCGACCCTCGCGGCCACCCGTGCGCAGGTCACGATGGAGCTCGTCTCCGCCGTGCGCAACAAGGGCGTCGAGGCGTTCAACTCGATCATGAACATGCAGGCATGAAGCGGCTCAACGGGGCTGGAGTCCGCGCCCTCGACACGATCAAGCAGTTCACCGTCGCGCAGCGGACCATCGCGCTCATCGGCGTCGCCGTGCTCGTGCTCGGCGGCATCGCGCTCGCGAGCCAGCTCACGAAGCCGGCCTACCAGTTGCTGTACTCCGGCATCTCCGCGTCGGAGGCGTCGGGCGTCACCGCCCAGCTCGCCAAGGACAAGGTTCCCTTCACCCTGTCGAGCGACGGCACCACGATCTTCGTGCCCGAGGCGAGCGTCGCGCAGGAGCGGCTCGCGACCGCCAGCCTGCTCTCCTCCGGCGCCGGCGGGTACTCGCTGCTCGACAACATGGGCGTGACCGCGAGCGAGTTCCAGCAGAACGTCACGTACAAGCGAGCCATCGAGGGCGAGCTGGCGAAGACAATCGAGGGCATCAACGGTGTCTCCTCCGCGGTCGTGCAGCTGGCGATCCCGCAGCAGTCTGTGTTCACGGACAACAAAGAGTCGCCGAAGGCCATGGTGTTCGTGAACGTTTCGACGCCCCTCACCACCGACCAGGTGAACGCGATCGGGCATCTCGTCGCGGCCGCCTACCCCGGGCTGACGACCGACAACGTGTCGATCGTCGACCAGAAGGGCGACACGCTCGCCTCGGTCGGCAGCGGCACGACCGGTAGCGGCTCCAGCGCGGCGGCAGCCTACGAGGCGGCGACGAGGGCCAACGTCCAGGCGATGCTCGACAAGGTCCTCGGCCCGGGCAACGCGGTCGTGACCGTCGCCGCCGACGTGTCGAGCTCGAGCGGCAAGAAGACGAGCGAGACCTACTCGAACGCCAACGCCCCCCTGTCCGAGTCCTCGATCTCGACGAGCAACGGCAACTCCGGCACCTCGACCGGCGCCAGCGGCGTGCTCGGTACCGATACGACCAGCTCCCCGACCAGCGGTACGAATTCGGCGTCGGGGTCCGGGACTGGTACGGGCACGGGAACGGTCACCCAGTCCGCGAAGGACAACGCGGTCAACAAGACGACGATCGACCAGACGATCGTGCCGGGCACGCTCAACCGGCAGACGATCGCCGTCGCGCTGAACTCCAAGTTGCTCCCCACGATCACCACGATGCAGCTGAAGCAGATGGTCTCGGACGCTGCCGGTGTGAACTTGGCCCGCGGCGACAACGTGTCGGTGACGTCGATCGCGTTCTCGACCACTGCGGCCAAGTCGGCGGCGGCGGCGCTCGCGCAGGCGCAGCAGGCGCAGAGCGCCGGGCAGATGACGGAGCTGATCACGACGGCGATCAAGGTCGTCGGCGGCCTCGTGCTCTTCGTCCTGGTCGTCGGTCTGCTGCGCAAGCTGTTCAAGCGTCCCGAGGGATCGGCGCTCGACGCCGGCGCCATGAACATCGTGCCGATGCCCGGCGACCCGATGTACGGCGGCTACCCGCCGACCGCGCAGCTCGGCGGCTACGGGCCTGCCGGGGCGCTCGGTGCGCCGATGCCGGGGACCACCCCCACCGTCGCGCTGAACGCACCGGTCAACCCCGAGTTCGCGCAGATGCAGGCCGACGTCGACGCGCTCGCCGGCTCCGACCCCGAGCAGACCGCCGAGTACCTCCGCGCCCTGATGGGTGATCGGGCCGGCGTATGAGTGCCGACACGCTCGACACGCTGGCAGTCCCCGAGCTGACCGGGACGCAGAAGGCCGCGCTCGTGCTCATGAACATGAGCACCGAGCGCGCTGCGGCGGTGCTGCGCTCGTTCAGCCTCGAGGAGCAGGAGGAGATCACCGCCGAGATGGCGCGGATGCGCAGCGTCTCCGGGGCCGCCGCCGAGACCGCGATCGAGGCGTTCCGCGAGGTCGCCGGGCGCACGCAATCGCCCCAGGAGCGCACCGGTCGTGATGTCGCGACCCAGCTGATCGAGGCGTCGTTCGAAGGCGAGCGGGCCGCGGATCTGCTCGAGCGCATCTCGGCGCCGGAGGCGAGCGCCTCCTTCGCGTTCCTCGAGGAGATGGAGCCGCCGCGCATCGTCACGCTGCTCGAGTCGGACACGGCCGAGACGATCGCGTTCGTGCTCGTGCAGCTCGGCCCGGACCTGGCCGCGAAGATCCTGATGCTGCACGAGCCCGACCGCCGCGTCGACATCGCCCAGTCGATCGCGACGATGAACTCGCCTGCGCCGGAGGCGGGCGGCATCGTCGCCGGCGTGCTCCGCGGCCGCGCGAAGGTCGCCGCTTCGCAGACGGTGTTCGTGGAGGACGACGACGAGCAGGAGGGTCCCGCGCCGCTGCGCGTGCAGCCGCTCGTCGACATCATGAACCACGCCGCCCCCGCGGACGAGGGCGCGCTGATGGACGGGATCCGCGAGCGCGACGGCCACCTCGCCGACGAGGTCCGGGCGAAGATGCTGTCGTTCGACGACATCGCGCGCCTGCAGGACCGCGACGTGCAGCAGCTGCTGCGCGGCATCGAGCTCGGCACCATCGCGCTCGCGCTCAAGGGCGCGGACCCCTCGGTCTCGACGGCCATCACCTCGAACATGTCCGAGCGCAACCGCGAGGCCCTCGCCGAGGAAGCCGGCGAGCTCGGGCGTGTCAAGAAGAGCCAGGTCGACGAGGCCCGCAACCTGTTGGTCCGCGCGGTGCGCGAGCTGGCCGGCACCGCGGGACTCGAGATGAAGACGACGGCGCCCGAACCGGGCACGGCCGACGAGACGGACCTCCCTGTGGAGCAGGCCGCTGAAGAAGAGGAAGAGTATGTCGACTAACGCCTCATTCGCGCCCATCGCGTTCCCCGAGATGGGCACCGCCCGCCGGCGGGAGCCTGCTCAGACACAGCCGCGGGTCACCCCTGGCTACGAGTACGAGGAGGACATGCGCACGCGACCCGTCGCCGTGCGCATGACCCCGCTCGCGTATCCCGAGCTGGTCAAGGACGAGACGCCGGAGGTGCGGGAGCGCGCCCGCGTGCAGGGCCACGCCGCCGGCTACGCGGCCGGCCGCAAAGCCGCGACCGAGACGCTCGCCACGGATCGCGCCCAGCTGCGTGCCGAGGCGGACCGTGCGCTCGGGGAGCAGATCGACGGGCTCCGGTCCGCGCTCGACGCCGTGCGCCAGGCGGCGGCGGAGCTGAACGCGCAGACGATGACGTCGCTCGAGGGCACCGAGGAGGCCGTGCTCTCCGCGGCCATCGAGATCGCCGGCATGATCCTCGGCCGTGCGATCGCCGAGGACCACGAGGGCGCCGCGGTCGCCGCCCTGCGTCGCGCGCTCGATGCGGCCGGCCCCGCGCCGATCCGTGTCGTGCGCATGCACCCCGACGACCTCGAGCTGGTCGCGATGGTCGGCGCCGACGAGCCCGGCCTGCAGGTCATCGCCGACCACCGGGTCGCGCGCGGCGACGCGATGGTCGACCTGCCCGACGGCGTCGTCGACGCGAGCATCGCCAGCGCCGTCGAGCGCGTGCGCCGCGCCCTCGTGGGCGGCGACGAATGAGCGCCGTCGTCACCGCAGCCCGGCTGGAGGGGCTGCGCGAGGCCGCGAAGCCCGAGCGGCTCGGGACCGTCGTCTCCGTCGTCGGCCTCGGCATCACCGTGCGCGGGATCGAGGCGTCGATCGGCGAGATCATCCACATCGGCGAGCAGCGCGCCCGCGCCGAGGTCGTCGCGGTCGCCGGTGACGGGTTGACCCTGATGCCGATCGACCGCATCGAGTCCCTGCGCGTCGGCGCCCCCGTCCGCGCGACCGGCCGCCGCATGACCGTGCCGACCGGCTACGGCCTGCTCGGCCGCGTGCTCGACGCGACCGGCCGGCCGATCGACGGCAAGGGCCCGCTGCAGTACGACGTGCGCGTCCCCGTCGACGCGGAGGCCCCCTCCGCGATGGACCGCGCCCGCATCGACACGCCCGTCGCCCTCGGCGTGCGCGTGCTCGACACCCTGACGACCGTCGGCCGCGGCCAGCGCATCGGCCTGTTCGCCGGCTCGGGCGTCGGCAAGTCGTCCCTGCTGTCGATGATCGCGCGCGGCACCGACGCGCAGGTGAACGTGATCGCCCTGATCGGCGAGCGCGGCCGGGAGGTGCGCGAGTTCCTCGAGGACGACCTGGGGGAGGAGGGCCTGGCCCGCTCCGTCGTGATCGTGTCGACCGCGGACCAGCCGGCCCTGACCCGCGCCCGCGCCGCGTTCACCGCGACGCGGATCGCCGAGTCGTTCCGCGACACCGGTGCGCACGCGCTGCTGATGATGGACTCGCTGACCCGCGTCGCCATGGCCCAGCGCGAGATCGGCCTCGCCGCCGGCGAACCGCCCGCCACCCGCGGCTACCCGCCGAGCACCTTCGGCCTGCTCGCCCGCCTGCTCGAGCGCGCCGGCACCGGTCCCGTCGGCTCGGTGACCGGCGTGTACACGGTGCTCGTCGACGGCGACGACCACAACGAGCCGATCGCCGACACCGCGCGCTCGATCCTCGACGGCCACGTCGTGCTCGACCGCAAGCTCGCGACCTCGGGGCACTTCCCCTCCATCGACGTGCTCGGCTCGATCTCGCGCGTCGCCTCCCGCGTCACGTCCCGCGAGCAGCGCGCCGTCGCGACGGCGCTCCGCAGCGCGCTGGCCGCGAAGCGGAACGTGCAGGATCTGCTCGACGTCGGCGCGTACGCCGCGGGCTCGAACCCGAAGGTCGACGCCGCGGTGGCGCACGCCGCCGAGATCGACGCGTTCCTGCAGCAGGACATGGAGGACGTGACGGCGTCGGACGATGCATGGCAGCGTCTCGTGCAGCTGGTCAGTGCGATGGGACTGCACTGATGGCGGCATTCGGTCTCGCCGGGCTGCTGCGCATCCGACGGCTGAAGGAGGAGCGCGCGGCGTACGAGATCACGCGCGCCCGCTCGAGGGCGTCCGAGCTCGCCGCCGAGCGGCACCAGCTGCTCGAGCAGCTGGACGACCACGCCCACGACGCGCGGACCGTGCGGGCGATCCACGCGCTCTCCGCCGCGCGCGCCTCCACCTCCACGATGCTCGCCGACCTCGAGGCGCTGTCGATCACGCAGCGGCGTCTCGTCGCGGAGGCGGAGGAGCAGCACCGGGCGGCCCTGCGTGAGGTGCGCACCGTCGAGAAGCTCGAGGAGAAGCACGACGCCGAGGAGCGCGTCGCCGAGGTGCGCGCCGAGCAGACGATCCTCGACGAGCTCGCCGGACGGGCCCGCGCCCGCCTGCTGCGGGAGGCGCCCGAATGAGCTACGCGGACGTCGTGAACCAGATGCATGCCATCCAGTCGATGCTGGGTGTCCTGCAGACCCGGTCGAGCACCGTCGCGTCGACGGCGGCCTCGTCGTCGCGGGCGACATCGTTCGCGACCGCGCTGGACACCGCGACGTCCGCCGCCGACAGCACGGCGGCCGTGCCGTCGGCCGCCTCCACCGGTACGACGCCCTCCAGCGCCGCGACCGCCTCCGGCGCCATGACCGTCTCAGCGGCCGCATCCACCGACGGGACGCTGGTCTCGCCGAACGGCACGACCGGGAACGACGTGGTGGACGCCGCGCTGGACTACCAGGGCACGCCGTACGTGCTCGGCGGCGAGTCGAAGAGCGGCATCGACTGCTCCGGCCTGGTGCAGGTCGCGTTCGGCGCGCTCGGGGTCGAGGTGCCGCGCCTCGTGCACGAGCAGGAGACGGTCGGGCAGAAGGTCGACTCGCTGAAGGATGCGAAGCCGGGCGACCTGATCGTGCTGAACGGCGGGGACCACATCGCGATCTACATGGGCAACGACACCGTGATCCATGCGCCGTACCCGGGCCGCACCGTGTCGGTGCAGAAGGCCTGGTTCACCGACCGGGACATCACCACGATCCGCCGCGTCGTGCCCGCGACCGGCGACGACCCGACCACCTCCGCGGCCGGTGCCGCCCTGTCGACCGCCGGGACCGCGAGCTCGAGCGGCCTGTCCGCGGCGACGATCCAGCAGGCGACCGCCATGCTCACCACCTACGGCTCGGACGTCGGCCTCTACAGCGCCTCCGGCTCGTCATCCGGGTCGGACTCGTCGTCCGGCGGCACCTCGCTGAGCAGCCTGCTCGCGTCGTTCGGCCTGACCGGCACGTCGACCACACCGTCGACGAACTCCTCCACCTCCGCGCAGCAGATCGTCGCCGCGCGTGCCGCCCTCCTCGGAACGAGCGCATCGTGAACGCCGTCACCATCGCCCCCGCCGACACCACGGCCTCCATCGGGCGGACCGCCGGCGCGAAGAGCGCCCCCGGAGCCGCCGGAGCGTTCGGCGACGTGCTCGACGCCGCCGTCGCCGGAGGGGGTCAGCCCGGCACGCAGGGCGACGCGTCGACTGCGGCCGACCCTTCCGCGACCCCGGCCGACACCCCTGCGCCGAGCCTGCTGCTCGGTGCGGCCGCGGCACTCGCCGCGATGCTCGGTCGTGCAGTCGGCTCGGCTGCCGCCATGCCGACGACCGCGACCACCCCTGCGCCAGCGACCGCGACTGCCGCCGCGGTCGGCACCGCCGCGGTCAGCACCCCGGCGACGACGGCGGGAACGGCCGCCGCAGCGGTGCCGAGCGAGCCGCCGACCGCCGGTGTCGCCGTGGCCCAAACGCCTGCTGCAGGGCTGCCGCCTGCTGCAGGGCTGCCGCCTGCTTCGGGGCTGACGCCTGCTGCAGGGCGGCCGACGACGACGGTCCCCACAGCGGCGGGCGCACCCGCGCCGACTGCGGTCGCGAGCGCGCCGGCCGTACCCGCAACCCCTCTGCCCGCGAGCCCCGCGCCCGCGACTGCCCTTCCCGCGACCACAGTGCCCTTGACCACTGTGCCCGTGACCGCCGAGGTCGAGCCCGTCGAGCAGGGTGCCGCGCCGGCCGGCACCACGCCGCCGGTCCGCTCCACCCACTCGCGCGCGACAGATACCGAGGCGGAGAAGAGCGATCCCGTCAAGGCCGACGCCGCGAAGCCCGATGCCGTGCAGCCCGACGCGCAGGCCCCTGCGACCACCGCCCCGTCGGCCGTCGGTGCGGTGCCCGCAGCAGTCGCGGCGCCCCCCGTACCGATCGTCGCGGTGCCCGTGCCCGTGCCCGTTCCCGTCGCGCAGCAGGCGCCGACCGCCTCGTCGGTCCCGACAGACGCCGCGGCGACGCCGGCGGTCGGCGCCATGTCGACGCCTACCGGCACGCGCACGGACGGGACTGCGTCGGAGACGACCCCGGACACGACCCCGACCGCCGCGACGCCAGGAGCGATCGCCGCCCCCGGATCGCCGCTGCCGGCCGCGCCGATCGCGGAACGGCCGGCGATCGCGGACCGACCTGCAGCCGCGGACACCTCACTGCAGCCCGTCCTCGCGCCGCTCCAGTCGTCGGCGCAGCCCGCGGCGATCGTGTCGGCTCCTCCGGCCGCGCCGACCCTCGTCGTCACCACCGAGCCGTCCGTCGCGCAGCAGCTGCAGGGACCGCTCCTGTCGCTGCGGTCCGCCCCGGATGGCGAGCACGTGATGATCGTCCGCGTCAGCCCGGAGCACCTCGGCCCGGTGACCGTGCATGCGACCGTCTCGCACGGCGACCTGTCCGTGCAGCTGTTCGCGAGCACCTCCGGTGCCCGCGACGCCCTGCAGACGATGATGACCGACCTGCGGCGCGACCTCGCGGGTGGGGGAGCGGGGGCGGCGACCACGCTGTCGCTCGGCACCGGCGACGCGCCTCAGCAGGACACGCGCGGCCAGCAGACCTGGGTCGGCACCGGCACCGGCGGCTCCGGCTCGGGCGGGTCCGCCCCCCGGGACGAGCGATCGCAGTGGACGGCGGACCGGCGGAGCGCCGACGACGTCATGACCGAACTCCGCACCCGCACCTCGAGCAGCGCCCTGCTCGACGTGCTGGCCTGAAAGGACCGCAGATGACCACCACGACCGATGCGACGTCCGCGGCCGCCGCGACCACGTCGATCTACTCGAACGGCACCGGTACGGCCCCGAAGGCGAACCAGGAGTACAACAGCCAGCTGTTCCTGAAGCTCCTCGTCACGCAGCTCGCGAACCAGGATCCGAGCTCGCCGATGGACAGCTCGCAGATGGTGTCGCAGACCGCCCAGCTCGCGTCGATGGAGCAGATGACGGCGCTGAACGCCACGACGACGAGCACGAACCAGGCGCAGATGCAGTCGACCGCCACGGCGATGCTCGGCAGGAACGTCAGCTGGACCGACTCCGACGGCGCCGCGAAGTCCGGCACGGTCTCGTCGATCACGTTCTCCACCACCGGCAAGCCGCAGCTCACGGTCGGATCGAGCACCGTCGGTCTCGACGCGGTCACCGGCGTGACGACCGCGACGACCCCGACGACCCCCTCCCCCTCCTAGATCCCTCCATCCCCCTGAAGCCGCGTGCGCGCGGCAGCCATGACGGCGACTCCTTCGGCCAGGACGGCCACACCAACGGCGGACCCACTCGGGCCCCGACCGTTCGACACCGAACAGGAATCGAATGCTTCGCTCGCTCTACTCCGGCATCTCAGGGCTCCGCGCCGAGCAGACCATGCTCGACGTGACGTCCAACAACATCGCGAACGTGAACACGACCGGCTTCAAGTCGTCGAGCGTGCAGTTCGAGGACACGCTGTCGCAGATCGTCTCGGCCGCGGGCCTCTCCACGAGCGCCAAGGCGGGGACCAACCCGAACCAGGTGGGCCTCGGCGTCAAAGTCGCCGCGGTCACCAACAACCTGACCGAGGGCTCGCAGACCACGACGGGGAACAACCTCGACGCGATGATCTCGGGCGACGGCTACTTCGTCACCCAGACCGGCTCGACGACGCAGTACACGCGCAACGGCTCGTTCCACTGGGACTCGCAGGGCCGCCTCTCGACCGCCGACGGTGCACTCGTGCAGGGCTGGAACGGGGTCAACGGCGTCGTCTCGACGGGTGGCAAGCCGAGTGTGCTGACCCTGCCCTCCGGCACGGTCGCCCCCGCGAACGCGACGACGAGCGCGACCATGAAGGGGAACCTGCCGTCCGACGCGGTGGTGGGGACGACGCTGGCGCGCGACATCACCGTGTACTCGGCGGACGGGAAAGCCCGTCAGCTCACGGTGAACCTGACCGCCGATACCGCGGGCAAGTGGAACTACTCGATCACGGACGGCACGACGACGACCGCGACCACCGGCACGATCCAGACCGACGGCACGGGCAACATCGCCGGGACGGTCGGCACGAGCGCCACACCGAACCTGAAGCCGACGATCGACGGCATCACGGTCGATCTGTCCGGCTTGAGCGGATTCGCGGGTCTCACGACCTCCTCGTTCGCGAAGCAGGACGGCAACGCGGCGGGCACGCT
Organism: uncultured Amnibacterium sp.; assembly: GCF_964244015.1. Lineage (NCBI taxonomy): Bacteria > Bacillati > Actinomycetota > Actinomycetes > Micrococcales > Microbacteriaceae > Amnibacterium > uncultured Amnibacterium sp. Next base: position 24,958 of record NZ_CAXTHO010000008.1, read on the forward strand.
GCTCTCCGTCGCGATGGGCGCCGACGGCACGCTGTCCGGCACCTTCAGCAACGGCGCCACCGTGGCGATCGCGCGGCTCGCGATCGGCACGTTCACGAACCCGGAAGGCCTCGAGAAGGCAGGCAACTCGACGCTGGTGGAGACGCTGAACTCCGGGTCCGCCCGACTCGGCACCGCCGGCTCGGACGGCTACGGCTCGGTCGTCTCCGGCGCCCTGGAGGCGTCGAACGTCGACCTCAGCCAGGAGTTCACGAACCTGATCGTCGCGCAGCGCGGCTTCCAGGCGAACGCCCGCATCATCACGACCTCGGACGAGATCCTGCAGGAGCTGACGCAGCTGAAGCGCTAGTGCAGCGGTGTTCACGGATCAGGGGATGCGGGCGCGCGAGCGCCGTCCGCATCCCCTGATCCGTGAACACGGCCCGCACCTGTAGTGGGGCCAGACAGGACCTGACGGTCCGGCGCAGGATGCCGATTGTCTGCTGTGACGGCGGGAGAGGGCTCCACGGATGGAGCCCGATGCCGGTCCCACGGATGGGGAGAGAACGATGATTCTGTTGACGCGCCTGAACGGCAGCACCTTCGCGGTCAACCCTGATCTGGTCGAACGGATCCAGGAGCAGCCCGACACCACGGTGGTCCTCGTCGACGGAACCACGTTCATCGTGACCGAGACGATCGACGAGGTCATCGACGAGATCGCGGAGTACCGCGCTCGCGTGATCGCGCTCGCGCACTCGATGCACTTCGACGCACCTGCCGCCGTCCCTGCGTCGTCGAGGGGGCCGCGCCGATTCGGCGTGGTCGACGGCGCCAAGGCTTCGGTCCGACCCGTGGGAGGCCGCTGATGGATCCGGCCACCATCGCCGGCATCATCATCGCGATCGGCGCGCTCGTCGTCATGGCGACGATGGAGGGCGCGCACATCCAGTCGCTGCTGCTCGCGGCGCCGATGATCCTGGTGTTCGGCGGCACGATCGGTGCCGCCATGGCGTCGACGACGCTCGCGGACACGATCAGCTCGCTGAAGATGATCCCGAAGGCGTTCCTCTACAAGGTGCCCAAGATGGGCAAGGACGTCGAGTCGCTCGTCGAGCTGGCCGAGGTCGCCCGCAAGGAGGGCCTGCTCGCGCTGGAGGCGAAGGCCTCCGACATCAAGGACCCGTTCCTCAAGAAGGCGCTGCAGAACGTCGCCGACGGCATGGACGCCGACGAGCTGCGCATCCTGATGGAGGACGAGGCGGCGTCCATGGAGAAGTCCGGCCGGTCGGCCGCGAAGTTCTTCGCCGCGATGGGCGGCTACGCGCCGACCATCGGCATCCTCGGCACCGTCGTGTCGCTGACGCACGTGCTCGAGAACCTCGACAAGCCGTCGACCCTGGGTGAGTCGATCGCCTCCGCATTCGTCGCCACCCTCTGGGGGGTGCTGACGGCCAACGTCATCTGGCTGCCCATCGGATCCCGGATCGGCAAGATGACCGACCAGCTCTCCGAGCGCCTCACGATGGTCACCGAAGGCGTCCTCGCGGTGCAGTCCGGTGCGCAGCCGCGCACCCTGTCCGAGAAGCTCTACGCCATGCTGCCCGCGTCCGAGCAGCCGAAGGCCGCCGCGAAGGGCGCCCCGGCGAAGGGCGCGAAGGCGCCGAAGGCGGCAGAGGCGGCGGCCTAGCATGTCCGGCCGACGCCGGAAGGGCCATGCGGAGGAGCACCACGTCGACGAACGGTGGCTGGTGTCCTACGCGGACATGATCACCGTGCTGATGGCGCTCTTCATCGTGCTCTACGCGCTGTCGACCGTGAACCAGAAGAAGTACGACGAGCTGAAGAACTCCCTCGCCTCCGGTTTCGGCACCTCATCCTCGACGAAGGTCGACCAGAGCAAGGGCATCGTCCGCAAGGAGGACGTCGCGAAGAAGGGCGCCGGCTTCTCCAACAGCACGATCGCCCTGATGCAGACCGCGAAGGAGATCACGGACGAGCTGAAAGCCCAGGGTCTCGCCGGCAAGGTCACGGTCAAGGCCGGCTCCAAGGCGATCACGCTCTCGCTCGTGGGCTCCAGCACGTACTTCGGCGGCAACGACGCACAGCTGTCGCCGCAGGCGATCCGGGTCCTGCAGAAGCTGTCGCCGACGCTGAAGAAGCACGCGGGCGTCGTCACGATCGAGGGTCACGCCGACCCGCGCGGTTCGGCGGGCAAGTTCGGCACGGACTGGCAGCTCGCCGCGCAGCGGGCGAACAGCGTCGGGCAGTACCTGCTCGACGACGGGGCGGTCGACCCGGCAGACGTCTCGTTCGTCTCCCTCGGCTCTCAGAAGGCGAAGCCCGGCGACAGCCAGGCCGCGATCGAGCACAACCGCCGCGTCGACATCGTGCTGCACTCCGTCCAGCCGGCGTCGGCGCCCGCCGCCGCGTCGACCACCGATACCGCGGCGGAGACGACCACCACCACGAAGAAGGAAGCGGCGGCCACGAAGACCGAGGCGCAGGCGAGCTCCGGACACTGACGCGCGCCCGGCGACGGCTCGTCGCTTGCGCGGAGTGGCGCGCCCCCGTTCGGGTGCCGCGCCTGAATACTGCGACGCGTGACGGAACGGACGCCGTACCGCGCCCGCGTGCACGCACCGGGCGAGGTCCTCGAGGTGCTCCCGTACGACTTCGAGAGCCCCGAGCTGATCAGCGGCACCGACCGCGATCGCCTCGACGCTGCGCTGGAGGCGTGGGGGCGACAGCTCGGTCTGCAGATCACGGCCAAGACCAGGGCGGTGGTCGACGTCTCCACCGCCCCGTCGCGCGTGCAGTCCTTCGGCGCGTTCATCGCCTCCGCCGACGGGCCGGTGCTCTGGGCGACCGCGCGGCTCGGCGGCGGACGGGTGGTCTACCGGATCCCGCTCGCCGAGGCGCGCTACTGGTCCGCCCGCATGCTCGGCGCGTCGGGCGACCAGGCGGGCGTCGACCGCCCGCTGACCGCGGTCGAGCGCGGACTCGCCCGTGCCGCCGCCACCGAGCACCTCGCCGAGCTGCGGCCCGCGACGAACGACCTGATGCCCGAGCCGGTGCTCGAGGCGTTCGGCACCGAGCCCCCCTCCTCCGTCGATCGCGACGCGCAGGCGGTCGTGGTCGTCGCCGGCACCATCCGCAGGGGTGAGCGCCGGCAGCTCGCGCTCGCCATCGACGTCGACGTCGTGCTGGAGCGCCTCGGCGCCGTCTCGCCCCGGCAGGACGCGAACGAGGTGACGACGCGGATCAGCGGCCACCTCGCGCTCGCGCCCGTCGAGATCGCGCTGCGGTTCGCGCCGACCCGCGTCGGCCCCGACACCGTGCTCGATCTCGCGCCCGGCGACCTCATCCCCCTCGCGCACCCCGCGGATCGCCCCCTCGTGATCACGCTCGACGGGAACCCCGTCCTGCGTGCTGCGGTCGGGGGCAACGGCGACCGACTCGCCTGCGTCGTCGTCGAGTCGACCGGAGGCCCCTCATGAGCACGCCCTTCATCGATTCCCGCTCCATGGATTCCCGGACCTCGACCGGTGCGGACGAGTTCGCGATCGCGCAGGCGCTCGTGTCCTCCCTCCCCGGGCCGGCGCTGATGGCGCAGCCGCACGGATCGGATCTCGTGCCGATGCATGCGCTGGAGACCGGCGTCTCGGCGACCTACGTCGGCCCGCGGTCGGCCGACCTGTCGCTGATCGTGCTGGACCGCACGGAGCTGATCGCGGCAGGAGGCGGCGACGCGCGCGTCCGCCTCGGCGACGTGCTGCGCCCCGCCCTCGAACTCGCCTCCGACGTCATCGGCGGCGGCCAGCTCGGCGAGGTCGGCGACGGCGTGCCCGCGAGCCTGTTCCAGTCCGCGGACGCGGTCGTCTTCGACCTGATCGGGGAGGAGGGGGTCGCCGGCTGGTTCGCGGTCGCGCTCCGCACCCCGGCCCCGCCGCGTGCGTTCCGCGACGTCTCCTCCAAGCTCGGCCGCATCAGCACGGTGCAGATGACGCTCGCCGTCGAGATCGGCCGCGCGACCGTGTCGGTGCAGGAGCTGCTCGACGCGCAGCCCGGCACGGTCATCGAGCTCGACCGCGCCGTCGGCAGCGAGGCCGACGTGTTCCTGAACGGGCGCATGATCGCGCACGGGGAGATCGTGGTCGTGGACCGCCGCTTCGCGGTCCGTGTGACCGAGGTCCTCGACCCGGTCGACGAGATCTGAGCGCCCTTGGACACCGTCTTCCTCGCGCTGCGGGTCGTCGTCGCCCTCGGGGCGGTGTTCGGCGCGCTGCTCTTCGCGCACCGCTGGATCACGAAGGGGCGGCCGGGCTCGGCGCCGAGGAACCGGCAGATCTCGGTCGTCGCGCGCCAGACGCTCGGCGCGAAGGCCGGCATCGCCGTCGTGGACGCCGGCGGCCGCCGCTATCTGCTCGGCGTCACCGAGCACAGCGTGACCGTGCTGGACACGCTGGGGGCAGCGGAGGCGCCGACCGGCGAGCCCGCGCTGATCGCGTCGCAGCCGATCCTGGCCGCGCGGTTCGAGCAGGAGCTGCGGACGGTCACCATCGCGACGGCCGACGTGCCGATCGTCGTGCGCGGCGCCGCGGACCCGCTCGATCCTTCCGGCCCGGTCACGCAGACGATCTCGATCATGCCGGCGACCGCGATGTCCGTCGGCGCGAGGACGGAGGCGATCCGGCTCGGCGACCTCGTCTCCTCCACGCGACCGGCGACCGGGCACGTCGCACCGGTGTACCCGAGCCGCCGCGCGGCCCGCGAGGCGGAGCAGCACGCGGCCGTGCAGGTCGCCCACACCCAGCAGCGCCCGGCCGCGCAGGGCGCGCTGGCCGGATCGCTGCTCGCGCCGTCGACGTGGAAGCAGACCTTCGACGCCCTGAAGAAGCTGCGGTGACCGCGGTCGCCCTGCCGGGTCGCGCTCCTCGCGCGGGCCGGTTCCTGCGGGACCACTGGCCGCGCCTGGTCCTGATCGCGTTCGCGCTGCTCGCCGTCGCGTGGCTGGTCGTCGCCGTGCCCGCCATCGCGCACGCCGACCCGATCGCGCCCGTGGCGAAGCCGACGCCGAGCCCGTCCGGCGACGTGAACATCAGCATCGGCGCGCCCTCCACCTCCATCACGACGCTGATCGCGATCACGCTGCTGTCCGTCGCGCCGGCGCTGCTGCTGATGATGACGTCGTTCACGAAGATCTTCGTGGTGCTCGCGATGACGCGGAACGCGCTCGGGCTGAACACCATCCCGCCGAACCAGGTGCTCGCGGGGCTGGCGCTGTTCCTGTCGCTGTTCATCATGTGGCCGGTGCTCGACACCGTGAACACGCACGCGCTGACCCCGTTCCTCGACGGGAAGATCGAGTTCGACACCGCGCTCGCCCGCGCCGCCGTGCCGCTGCAGCACTTCATGCTGCAGCACACGCGCGAGAGCGACATCGCGCTGATGACCCGCGCGGCGAAGCAGCCGAACCCGGCGTCGGCGGCGGCCACCCCGTTCTTCACGGTCGTGCCCGCGTTCATGCTCTCCGAGCTGCGCAGCGCGTTCATCATCGGGCTCGTCATCTTCGTGCCGTTCCTCGTCATCGACCTCGTCGTCTCCTCCGGGCTGATGGCGATGGGCATGATGATGCTGCCGCCGACGATGATCGCGCTGCCGTTCAAGATCCTGCTCTTCGTGCTGGTGGACGGCTGGAGCCTGATCATCACCGCGCTCGTGCAGAGCTACAACACCTAGGGCTCGGCACATGAATCAGAATCAGGTCGTCGACCTCGCCATCCGGGCGCTCCTGCTCGCTGCGGAGCTCTCCGCGCCGCTGCTCGTCACCGCACTCGTCGTCGGCTTCGCGATCAGCGTGTTCCAGTCGATCACGCAGATCCAGGAGGCGACCCTCTCGTTCGTGCCGAAGGCCATCGCGGTGGCCATCGCGCTCGTCGTCTGCGGGCACTGGATGATCTCGGAGGCGGTCACCTTCACCGAGCAGCTGTTCGCCATGATCCCGAGCTACCTGAACGCGTCGTGACGATCTTCGGCTCCGTCGCGCTGAACGAGACGTTCGTCGAGGCGGCGATGCTCGCGGCGATGCGGATCACGACGTTCCTCGTGATCGCGCCCCCGTTCTCGTTCTCGGGCGTGCCGCTGCGGATCAAGGGCATGCTCGCGATCGCGCTGTCGATCCTCGTGGCGCCGACCGCGGCGAAGGGCCTGCCCGCCTCCATGGACACGGGCGCGTTCGTGGTGTCGCTCGTCAGCCAGCTGGTGATCGGCGCGCTGCTCGGGTTCATGGTCTTCCTGGTGTTCTCGGCCGTGCAGTCGGCCGGCAGCCTGATCGACCTGTTCGCCGGGTTCCAGATGAGCCAGGCGTTCGATCCGCTGATGAAGGTCAACGGGGCGCAGATGACCCGTCTGATGCAGATGATCGCGCTCGGTCTGCTGTTCGTCTCCGGCGGTGCGGAGCTCGTGCTCGGGGGGCTGTTCCGCACCTTCGACGCCCTCCCCGTCACCGGCTTCCTTGCCCAGGACGCGGGGCAGCGCCTGCTGCCGGGTGTCGCGCAGATGTTCGTCGCCGCGGTGCAGATCGCCGGGCCGATCGTCGTCGTGCTGTTCCTCGCCGACGTCGGGCTGGGTGTGCTCACGCGGGTCGCACCCGCGCTGAACGCGTTCTCGCTGGGATTCGTGCTGAAGATCCTGATCACCCTGCTGGCCGGCGGCACGATCTTCCTGGCGCTCCCGCGCATCGTGGAGGCGCTGCTGCAGGACGCCCTCCAGGCGATGGGCTCCATCACGTGATCGAGCACGGTGGTCTCGAGACGGCCGCGGGCGGCCTCCTCGACCAGCGGAAGTGCGACCGCCACGCTGGTCGAGGAGGGCGCTCCGCGCCCGTCTCGAGACCACGACCGCTCCCGGGAGGGGGTGCCTGATGCCCGATCAGCCGTCCGGAGAACGCACCGAGCAGGCGACCCCGAAGCGCCTCGAGGAGTCGTACCGGGAGGGGCGCATCCAGCGCTCCCGCGACATGCCGAGCTGGCTGTCGATGGGCGCGGCCGCGCTGATGCTGCCGGTCGTCATCGGGAACGGGTCGAGCGCGGTCCGCTCGCTCGTGCTCGGTATGCAGGCCGTGATCGCGGATCCGACCGCCGAGCGCGCGCAGGCGATCTTCCTCGGCTCCTTCGCGGTGCTGCCCGGCGTGCTCGGGCCGATCTTCGCCGCGGCCGCGATCGGTGCGATCGTCGGCTCGCTCGCCTCCGGCGGCATCCACATGAAGAAGTTCAAGCCCCACTTCGACCAGTTCGACCTGGTCAAGGGCTCCGCGCGGCTGGTCGGCAAGCAGGCGCTGTGGGAGGGGGCGAAGGCGCTGCTGAAGACCGGTGTCGTCGGCGTCGCGGTCTGGATCGCGATCCAGGGCGCGCTCCCGCTGCTGGCCGCCTCAGGAGCCCTGCCGGTCTCGTCGGTCGTGTCGAGCGCCTCCGGGGTCATCGTCGCCATCCTGCAGTCCGCGATCGTCGCCGGGATCGTGCTCGGCGCGCTGGACGTGCTCGTCGTCACCCGCCGGAACCGGCAGCACACGATGATGACGAAGCAGGAGATCAAGGACGAGTCGAAGTCGTCGGAGGGTGATCCGCACATCCGCGCCCAGCGGCGCAGCAGGCAGATGCAGATGTCGCGGAACCGCATGATGGCCGCGATCCCGGCCGCGGACGTCGTGATGCTGAACCCGACCCACGTCGCCGTCGCGCTGAAGTACGAGCCCGGCAAGTCAGCTCCCCGCGTCGTCGCGAAGGGCGCGGGCGAGGTCGCGGCGCGCATCCGCGAGAAGGCCGCCGAGCACCGCATCCCGATGGTGCAGGACATCCCGCTCGCGCGCGCCCTGTACGCCGCGTGCGAGATCAACCAGGAGATCCCGGAGGAGCTCTTCGGCGCGGTCGCCCGCGTGCTCGCGTTCGTGATGCAGCTGAAGCGCCGCGGCGCCGCGCTGGGCGTCCACCGCCTCGCCTCCTGACCCCCTCCGCCCAGGCACCACGTCGCGCGGTACTCCCACCACGTCGCGCGGTACTCCCACCACGTCGCGCGGTACTCCCACCCTTGCGCGGTAGGTCTGCCTACCGCGCGATGGTGACGACTACCGCGCGACGTGCGTTCCGGGCAGAGTCGCCGGATGGGCGTCACGCTGCGACCGCTGCGTCGCGACGACTTCGGGACGCTGGGGGAGTGGCTCCGCGAGCCGCTCGTGCACGAGTGGTGGCACGACGACCCCGATCCGGTCGCGCTCGAGCAGCAGTACGGTGCCGCGATCGACGGGCGCGAGCCGACGGCGCTCCGGATCGGTGAGCACGACGGCGTGCCCGTCGGATTTCTGCAGTGGTACCTCCTCGCGGACGAGCCCGACTACACCGCCGAGCTCACGCCGTTCCTCCCCATCCCGCACGATGCCTGGAGCCTCGACTACCTCGTCGGGTCCCCGGCTCATCGACGTCAGGGGGTCGGCACCGCGCTCGTCCAGGCGGCCGTGGCGACGATCGGCGCCAGCCCGATCGTCGTCCCGGTGCAGGCAGGCAATTTCGCCTCGGCCGCCGTGCTCCGGAGGGCGGGGTTCACGCTCGCGGCGGAAGCGGATCTCGAGCCCGACAACCCCGGCCACTCCCGGGCGCACCTGGTGTTCACGCGGTCGCCGTCGCGCGCGTGAGCCGGGACGCGGCCGGCGTCACGACGGTGAACGCACGGTCCTCGGGGCATCACCAGCCGCGGATGGGAGAACATGCCCCATGCGCTACCGGGAGGACGCGAGCCTCGACACGTCGAACGTCGAGGACCGCCGAGGGGGCGGGCGCGGCCGGACGCTCGCGGTCGGCGGCGGCGGGCTGGGCGTCGTGGGGGTGGTCGTCGTCCTCCTGCTCCAGCTGCTCGGTGGGGGAGGGGGCGGTGGAGGATCGTCCGCCGACGCGCTCGGTCCGCTGCTCGACGGCCTGGGCGAGGGCCAGTCGGCGAGCAACGAGGAGCTGGCGGCCGACTGCCGTACGGGCGAGGACGCGAACACGCGCACGGAGTGCGCCGTGGTCGCGGACATCGAGTCGATCCAGGCCTACTGGTCGGGCCGGCTCGGGAAGCGCTACACGTCCTCCGACACCGTCTTCTTCACGGACGGCACGGACACCGGCTGCGGCGCGGCGACCAGCGGGGTCGGTCCCTTCTACTGCCCTGCCGACGAGAAGGTCTACATCGACCTCGCGTTCTACGACGAGCTGCGCACCCGGTTCGGTGCGGAGGGCGGCCTGTTCGTCGACGCCTACGTGCTGGCGCACGAGTACGGGCACCACGTGCAGGACCTGCTCGGCACGAATGCGAAGGTGCGGCAGGGCGACGCGGGGCCGACGAGCGGCAGCGTGCGGCTCGAGCTGCAGGCCGACTGCTACGCGGGAACGTGGGCGAACCACGCGACGACCGTTCCGGACGACTCCGGCGCGCCGCTCATCGAGCAGATCTCGCAGGACGACATCGATCGCGCGCTCGACACCGCGGGCCGCATCGGCGACGACTTCATCCAGAAGGAGCTCGGCAGCGGCACGGTCGACGAGCAGTCCTTCACCCACGGCACCTCCGCACAGCGCACGCAGTGGTTCACGACCGGCTACGAGTCCGGCGACCCGGCGCGTTGCAACACCTTCGGCACGAGCGACCTCGGCTGACCCCGAAGCGCTCCGGGTTCGCGCCGCTGGTCGCGGCAGCGATCCGGAGCAGCTCGACGACGTCGCCCCACCCCCTGCCGGCCGAGGAGGCCACCGCCCCGACGGGATGCCCCCCGTGCGGGGGTGATCAGCGTGGCGCGTCGGTGGCACCCCGGGCTTCGACCGGATGATGAACCTCACGTCGCGCCTCCGGGCGCGCACAGCAACCCGGCGGAGCCGGTGGAAGCGGAACGACCGCGGCGGAGCCGCACGGTGTCGAGCCATTCGGATCGGAACTCCGTGCGTCGACTCCAGATCGGCAGGACCGCCTCGGCGATCGCGGTGCCGCTCGGCGTGGTGGCGATCATCATGCTGCTCGTCGTGCCGATCCCGGCATGGCTGCTCGACGTGCTGATCACCGTGAACATCCTGTTCGCGCTGGTGATCCTGCTGACGACGATGTTCGCGAAGCGGTCGCTCGACTTCTCGGTCTTCCCCTCCCTGCTGCTCATCGCGACGCTGTTCCGGCTCGGCCTCAACGTCGCCTCCACCCGTCTGGTGCTGGGGGAGGGGGAGGCCGGCGCGGTCATCCACGCGTTCGGCTCCGTCGCGGTCGGCGGCTCGATGGTCATCGGCGCGGTCGTGTTCGTGATCCTGGTGGTCATCCAGTTCGTCGTCGTCACGAAGGGTGCCGAGCGCGTCGCGGAGGTCGGCGCGCGCTTCACCCTCGACGCGATGCCCGGCAAGCAGATGGCGATCGACGCCGACCTGAACTCGGGCCTCATCACCGAGGAGGAGGCGCGCAGCCGCCGCAGGGAGGTCAGCGCGGAGGCGGACTTCTACGGCGCGATGGACGGTGCGTCGAAGTTCGTCAAGGGCGACGCGATCGCGGGCATCGTGATCGTGCTCGTCAACATCCTCGGCGGCATCATCATGGGCGTCGTCATGCACGGTCAGCAGATCGGGGAGGCGGTCAACACCTACACGCTGCTGACCATCGGCGACGGCCTCACCGCGCAGATCCCGGCGCTGCTGATGGCCGTCTCCACGGGCATGATCGTGACCCGCTCGAACTCGGACAGCGACCTCGGCACCGACGCCGGCGCCCAGCTGACGCAGTCGCGGCTCGCGCTGATGATCGCGGGCGTCGCCGCCTGCCTCCTGGCGCTGATCCCCGGCATGCCGAAGATCCCGTTCTTCCTGGTCGGGGGCACGCTGATCTTCGCCTCGGTCCGCCTCCGGAGGGCCGAGGAGGCGAAGGAGAAGGCGGCATCGCTCGCCGAGGTCGCCTCGCAGCAGGCGCCCTCCTCCGACACCCCGGAGGAGCTGATGGAGCAGATGCGGGTGCACGCGCTGGAAGTGCAGCTCGCACCCGACCTCGTCGACCTCGTCTCGGGCGTCAGCGACGACCTGCTGGCCCGCGTGAAGGCGCTGCGCCGCCGCATCGCGATGGAGTACGGCGTGGTCGTGCCGCCGGTGCGCACCCGCGACAGCGTCGACCTGCCGCCCTCCACCTACGTCATCCGCGTCGCCGGGGTCGAGATGGGCCGCGGCATCGCACCCGTCGGCAAGGTGCTCGCGCTCGGCGACCACCTCGACGCGCTGCCCGGCACGCCGACGATCGAGCCGGTGTTCCAACTCGCCGGCAAGTGGATCCCCGCCGAGCTGCGCCATGCGGCCGAGACCACGAACGCGACCGTGATCGACCGCGGGTCCGTGCTCGTCACCCACCTCTCCAGCGTCATCACCGACAACGCGGGCCGGCTGCTGTCCCGCGAGGACGTGCGGGTGCTGACGGAGGGGGTCAAGCGGATCAGCCCCGCCCTCGTGGAGGAGCTGATCCCGGGCCTGATGACGCTCGCCGAGGTGCATCGCGTGCTGCAGGGCCTGCTCGCCGAGCGGGTGCCGATCAACGACCTGCCCCGTATCTACGAGGCGCTGTCCCTGCGGGCCAAGGTGTCCACGGATCCGGAGGGGCTGATCGAGGCGGCGCGCGGCGCGCTCGGGCCGATGCTCGTCGCGCCGCACCTCGACGAGCGCACGCTGCGCGTCGTGATGATCGACCCGCAGCTCGAGCAGGGGATGCTCGAGAACCTGCGTCCCTCCGAGCTCGGCACCCAGATCCTGATCGCGCCCGACATGATCGGCCGGATCGTGGAATCCCTCCGCGCCGCCGTGCAGACCGCGGAGGTGCGGGGCTGGTCCCCCGTGCTCGTCTGCGCCCCGGCGCTGCGCCCCGCCGTCCGCCGCCTCGTCGCACCGCAGACGAACGGCCTGCCCGTCCTGTCCTACCAGGAGGTGACGTCGGTCGACGTCACCATCGAGACCGTTGGAGTGGTTCGTGCCCTCGATCCGATTTCGGCTTGACAAGCCGACCCTGACCGGGCTCGCCGCACGCGTTGCGGCCGAGTTCGGTCCGGAGGCCCGCATCCTCGACACCGAGGAGACCATCGTCGGCGGGATCGCCGGCATCTTCGGCAGGCGCGTCATCGACGTGACCGTCGAGGTGCCCGACCGCGCCGCGCCGGACGGCGCCCACGAGTTCTCGATGCGCTCCCGCGTCGGGCTCGCCGCGCTGCTGGAGGACGCCGACGCCGCCGATCTCGGCCCGGCGAGCGCCTACGGCGACGACCCGTGGGGTTCGGCCCCCGCGCCGGC
>NZ_CAXTHO010000008.1:37362-42844 GCF_964244015.1 uncultured Amnibacterium sp.
GCCTCCGTGCCCGTCAAGGTGCTGGAGGCGGCGCCGGTGCGGCAGGCGCCGGCCCGCCGCCCGCCGGCCCCCCTGCCGACCCCGCCAGGGCCGCCGACGCCCGCCGAGGTCGCGGCCGTGCAGCAGTACGTCTGGGCCACCACCAAGCCGCGGTCGCGGATGGGCCGCACGACGCCGGGATCGCCCCCGCCGCAGCGGAACCGCGCAGGCGACCTGCTGCTGCTCGTCGGCATCGGGGAGGACCCGATGCGCGTCGCGAAGGGGCTGCGGGACCGGATGCAGAAGGGGTACCTCTGCGACGGCGGCTCGATCGAGGGCAACACCCGCCGCCGGGTCGACGACCGCCGAGGGGCCGTCGCCGCCCGCGCCTACGGAGTCCGCAGCGACCAGCCGGTGATCGTCGCCTACGGCGTCGGCCGGGGCCCGCTCGCGGAGGAGGAGCTCGAGCAGCTGCTCTCGATCGACAGCGACCAGGCGTGGCTGGTCGTGGACGCGGCGCGCGAGCCCGAGGAGACCCTCGAGTGGACCGGCCGCCTGCGCGGCCGCCTCCAGGTCGACGCGGTCGCGAGCCTCCGCGTGCAGCGCGGCGTGCAGCACGAGGCGCTCACCGCGATCGGCCTCCCCGAGGCCTGGCGCGAGCTGGCCGGCTGACGCGGCACCGTTTTGTAGGAAGGTCGTTCCTACAAAACGGCGAATGGCCGCCGGTAGGCTCTCGGGATGCTGGTGCTCACGCGGAAGAAGGGTGAGCGCGTGATGATCGGGGACGACATCGTCGTCACCGTCATCGATGTCCGGGGCGATGGGGTGCGCATCGGGTTCGACGCCCCGCGCGGCGTCAGCATCCAGCGCGCCGAGGTCGTCTCCGCCGTCAAGGCGGCGAACACCGGTGCGGCCGCGTCCGCCGCGCAGACCGGCGACCTCCTCGTCGGCCTGCTCAACAAGGCGCGGAAGCCGGAGGGGCTCGCGGCTCCGGCGCTCGAGGCGCCGACGACGCCGTCCCAGCCGCAGCCATCCGGCCCGCCGCCGAAGCCGACGCCGCCCAAGCCCCGCGACTGAGCGCTTCCCGTACCTCGGGTTGTGCCTGCAAGTCCAATCTTCGAGGCCGGGGGGAGCGCGACGAGGGCTCGCACTTTTCGTCTTCCAGGAGTTTTGGCGCAGCCAAAACTCCTGAAAGACGAAAAGTGGGGCATGACCCCCCGCATTGGGGCGCCTCCCTTTGGGTGTTCCGGAGCCCCGCTGCCGTTTCCTAGCCTGTAGCACCTGGACACCTTCGGGTGTCCGTCGACGTCTCGAACGTCGAGCGGGGAGGAGCGGACATGTCGACCATCACGCCGAACGGCGCGAACGTGTTCAGTGCGCCGTTCGTTGAGATCCAGGAGTACCCGATCGACCGCGAGGCGGCCGTCAGCGTCTCCGCGAACCTCTGCCGGCGCCATCGGCTGCTGCCGATCGCCCGCGAGGGCGGCACGCTCATCGTGGCGATGGCGGATCCGAACGACATCCTCGCGCTCGACGACGTCTCGGCCGCGACACGGATGCGCATCCGCGCGGTGACCGTCGACGCGAAGGATCTCATCACCGCGATCGACCGCTACCACCGCGCGGACGACGAGCTGAGCGACCTGCAGAACGAGCTCTCGGAGCAGCGCGCCTACGGGGACAACGCCTCCGCGGTCGTCGAGGACGAGGAGGCGCCGATCGTGCGCTTCGTCAACCTGCTCATCTCCCAGGCGATCCAGGACCGCGCGTCGGACATCCACATCGAGCCGGGGGAGAGCGAACTCCGCGTCCGCTACCGCATCGACGGTGTGCTGAAGGAGGTGCAGTCGGTCTCGACCTCCATCCAGAGCGGCGTGCTCTCCCGCCTCAAGATCATGGCCGAGCTCGACATCTCCGAGCGCCGCAAGCCCCAGGACGGCCGCATCTCGGTCGTGCACCAGAACCACAAGATCGACCTCCGCGTCGCGACCCTGCCGACCGTGTACGGCGAGAAGGTCGTCATGCGGATCCTGGACAACTCGGGCAGCGCGCGGAACGTCTCCGACCTCGGCATGTCGGACCGCAACCTGAAAGCGTTCCGCGGCGGGTACACGCGCCCGAACGGCATGGTGCTCGTGACCGGGCCCACCGGCTCGGGCAAGTCGACGACGCTGTACACGGCCCTGCAGGACGTCTCGAAGTCGACGGTGAACGTGATCACCGTCGAGGACCCGGTGGAGTACCGGATCGCCGGCGTGAACCAGGTGCAGGTGAACCCGAAGGCCGGGCTCACATTCGCCTCGGCGCTGCGCAGCATCCTGCGGAGCGACCCTGACATCGTCCTGATCGGCGAGATCCGGGACCACGAGACCGCGCAGATCGCGGTCGAGGCGTCCCTCACCGGCCACCTCGTGCTCTCCACGCTGCACACGAACGACGCCCCCTCCGCGGTGACGCGCCTGATCGAGATGGGCATCGAGCCGTACCTGGTCGGTTCCGCGCTGGCGACCGTCGTCGCACAGCGCCTCGCCCGGCGGCTGTGCGAGAAGTGCAAGCGTCCGGCGGCCTACAGCGAGGAGACGCTGATGCAGATCGGCCTCATCCTGGAGGAGGACGAAGAGCTCTACGTGCCCGTCGGCTGCTCGAACTGCGCGAACACGGGCTACCGCGGCCGCATCGCCATCCACGAGGTGATGACGGTGGGGGAGCAGGTCGAGCGGCTCGCCATCGATCGCGCCTCGTCGAGCGAGATCGCCCGTGCCGCGATCCAGCAGGGCATGGTCTCCCTGAAGCAGGACGGCTGGAACAAGGCCTGCGCAGGGCTCACATCGATCGAGGAGGTCCTCCGTGTCGTCGCTTGATGAGGTTCGGGAGGCGCTACCGGGCCTCGTCCGGCTCGACACCGCGCTCAGCGCGGTCATCGGCATGCGGGGATCGGACCTGCACGTCGCAGCCGGTGCGCCGCCCATGGTGCGCGTCGCCGGTGCGCTGCGACCCGTCCGCAACGTCGGGTCGTGGACCGCGCAGGACGTGCGCGACATCCTGACCGCGGCGATGTCGGCGGACCAGCTCGCGCGGTTCGAGCGCGACCTCGAGCTCGACTTCGCCTACGCGCTCGGCGACCGGGCCCGCTTCCGGGTGAACGTCTACCGGCAGCGGGAGGCGTGGGGCGCGGCGTTCCGGCTCATCCCCACCGACATCAAGTCCTTCGGCGACCTGGGCCTGCCGGAGTCGATCGGCAGCTTCGCCGACCTGCCCCGTGGTCTCGTGCTCGTCACCGGCCCGACCGGTTCCGGCAAGTCGACGACGCTCGCGGCCCTGATCGACCGCGCGAACGAGACGCGCCCCGACCACATCATGACGATCGAGGACCCGATCGAGTTCGTGCACACGAGCAAGACCGCGCTCGTGAACCAGCGGGAGGTGGGCACCGACACCCACAGCTTCGGCGCCGCGCTCAAGCACGTCCTCCGTCAGGACCCGGACATCATCCTGCTGGGGGAGCTGCGCGATCTGGAGTCGATCTCCGTGGCGCTCACCGCTGCGGAGACCGGCCACCTCGTCTTCGCGACGCTGCACACCTCCGACGCCGCGCAGTCCATCGACCGCATCGTCGACGTGTTCTCCGCCGACCAGCAGCAGCAGGTGCGGATGCAGCTGTCGCTGGTGCTGCAGGGGGTCGTCTGCCAGACGCTCGTGCCGCGGGCGGACGGGCAGGGCCGCTGCGTCGCGGTGGAGATGCTGCGGGTCACGTCGGCCATCTCGAACCTGATCCGCACCGGCAAGACCAGCCAGCTGCTCACCGCCATGCAGACCGGCAGCGCGCTCGGTATGCAGACGATGGACCAGCACCTCGCCACCCTGATCGCCGCCGGAACGATCACGCTGGAGGCCGCGGAGGCGAAGGCGCAGGACATCAACACCCTCCGGCAGATGGTCGGGCCGATGCGCTCGAGGACCGGCGGGGACCTGTTCGCCGGGATGGGCATGGGTGGTCTCCGATGAACGCCAGCGGCCAGAAGACGTACGCCTACCGCGCGCGGCAGCCGGGCGGGAAGCTGGTGAAGGGCTCGCTGAGCGTGCCGAGCGAGGCCCTTGCCGTCATGAAGCTGAACGGCATGGGACTGATGCCCATCCAGGTGCTCGAGAAGGGCACCGGCAGCGGCCTGAACGCGGAGATCTCGTTCGGCGGCCGTCACGTCGGCCTGCAGCCGCTCGCGATCGCCACCCGACAGCTGGCGACGATCACCGCGGCCGGCGTCCCGCTGCTGCGCGCTCTCAGCGTGGTGAGCGAGCAGACCGAGCACGCGAAGCTCCGGTCCCTGCTCGGCGAGGTCGCGCGCGACGTCGAGCAGGGCAAGTCGTTCTCCGACGCCCTCGACCAGCACCGGGAGTTCCCGCTGCTGCTCGTCAGCATGATCCGTGCCGGTGAGGCCGGCGGATTCCTCGACACCTCGCTGTCCGCCATCGCGGACACGTACGAGAAGGAGGCGAAGCTCCGCCAGACGATCAAGTCGGCGATGACCTATCCGATCGCGGTGCTCTGCATCGCCGTCCTCGCCGTCGTCGCGATGCTGCTGTTCATCGTCCCGGTCTTCAAGAGAATGTTCGAGAGCCTGGGCAGCAAGCTGCCGCTGCCGACGCAGTTCCTCGTCGACCTCAGCAACCAGATGGTCTGGCTGCTGCCCCTTCTCGCCGTGCTCGGCTTCGGCGGCACCTTCTGGTGGCGCGCGAACAAGGACAAGGACAGCGTGCGGCGCATCGTGCATCCGATCCTGCTGAAGATCCCGGTGTTCGGGCAGCTGCTGGCGAAGATCGCGATCGCCCGGTTCGCGCGGAACCTCGCGAACATGACCGCGGCGGGCGTGCCGCTGCTGCGGGCGCTCACCATCGTCGGGCAGTCCTCCGGCAACTGGGTTCTGGAGCAGGTCGCCGTGCGGCTCGCAGAATCCGTGCGGACCGGCAACTCGCTCGCCGCGCCGCTCGCTGCAGAGAAGCTGTTCCCGGGCATGGTCGTGCAGATGGTCGCGGTCGGGGAGGAGTCCGGCTCGATCGACATGATGCTCGCCCGGGTCGCCGACTTCTACGAGACCGAGATCGACGCCACGGCCGAGGCCCTGACCTCGCTGATCGAACCGATGCTGATCACCGTGCTCGGCGTGGTCGTGGGTGGCATGGTGATCGCGCTGTACCTGCCGATCTTCAGCATCGCCTCGACGCTGAAGTAATCCGCCCGTCCCGGGCTCGCCAGGGGCCGCGCTGAATCGAATTCGGCGCGGCCCTTCGACGTGTGCGCTCCGGTTCGGCGCCAATGCGCGGTCTCCCGCCGTTGTGGCACGCGGACGGGGGGTGTTTCGCTGGCGTGCCGTCGGCCGCGCCCACGGGATCCTGATCCCGTGCAGCAGTGAGCCGACCGCTTCGAGATCCGCCCCGCCGACTGGGGTCAGTGAATGTCGGAAACACCCCTACTCGGGGCCTGCCTTTTTGATTGGCGCGACTTTAC